>NZ_CAWQUW010000057.1:0-1758 GCF_963898195.1 Vibrio sp. L3-7
TATGTGGGGTAGGGGAGCGTTCTGTAAGCCGTTGAAGGTGGTCTGTAAGGGCTGCTGGAGGTATCAGAAGTGCGAATGCTGACATGAGTAACGATAAAGGGAGTGAAAAACTCCCTCGCCGGAAGACCAAGGGTTCCTGTCCAACGTTAATCGGGGCAGGGTAAGTCGACTCCTAAGGCGAGGCCGAAAGGCGTAGTCGATGGGAAACGGGTTAATATTCCCGTACTTCTTACAATTGCGATGGGGGGACGGAGAAGGCTAGGTGGGCCTGGCGACGGTTGTCCAGGTTCAAGTATGTAGGCGGGTGGTTTAGGTAAATCCGGACCACTATTAACGCTGAGATACGATGTCGAGCTACTACGGTAGTGAAGTCATTGATGCCATGCTTCCAGGAAAAGCCTCTAAGCTTCAGATTGTAAGGAATCGTACCCCAAACCGACACAGGTGGTCGGGTAGAGAATACCAAGGCGCTTGAGAGAACTCGGGTGAAGGAACTAGGCAAAATGGTACCGTAACTTCGGGAGAAGGTACGCTCTTATCAGTGAAGTCCCTTGCGGATGGAGCAGACGAGAGTCGCAGATACCAGGTGGCTGCAACTGTTTATTAAAAACACAGCACTGTGCAAAATCGTAAGATGACGTATACGGTGTGACGCCTGCCCGGTGCCGGAAGGTTAATTGATGGGGTTAGTCTTCGGACGAAGCTCTTGATCGAAGCCCCGGTAAACGGCGGCCGTAACTATAACGGTCCTAAGGTAGCGAAATTCCTTGTCGGGTAAGTTCCGACCTGCACGAATGGCGTAATGATGGCCACGCTGTCTCCACCCGAGACTCAGTGAAATTGAAATCGCTGTGAAGATGCAGTGTACCCGCGGCTAGACGGAAAGACCCCGTGAACCTTTACTACAGCTTGGCACTGAACATTGAACCTACATGTGTAGGATAGGTGGGAGACTATGAAATTGCGTCGCTAGATGTGATGGAGTCGTCCTTGAAATACCACCCTTGTAGTTTTGATGTTCTAACGTTGGTCCCTGAATCGGGATTACGGACAGTGCCTGGTGGGTAGTTTGACTGGGGCGGTCTCCTCCCAAAGAGTAACGGAGGAGCACGAAGGTGGGCTAAACACGGTTGGACATCGTGTGGTTAGTGCAATGGCATAAGCCCGCTTGACTGCGAGAATGACAATTCGAGCAGGTGCGAAAGCAGGTCATAGTGATCCGGTGGTTCTGAATGGAAGGGCCATCGCTCAACGGATAAAAGGTACTCCGGGGATAACAGGCTGATACCGCCCAAGAGTTCATATCGACGGCGGTGTTTGGCACCTCGATGTCGGCTCATCACATCCTGGGGCTGAAGTCGGTCCCAAGGGTATGGCTGTTCGCCATTTAAAGTGGTACGCGAGCTGGGTTTAGAACGTCGTGAGACAGTTCGGTCCCTATCTGCCGTGGGCGTTGGAAAATTGAAAGGGGCTGCTCCTAGTACGAGAGGACCGGAGTGGACGAACCTCTGGTGTTCGGGTTGTCATGCCAATGGCATTGCCCGGTAGCTAAGTTCGGAATCGATAACCGCTGAAAGCATCTAAGCGGGAAGCGAGCCTTGAGATGAGTTTTCCCTGGCACTATAAGTGTCCTAAAGGGTTGTCGTAGACTACGACGTTGATAGGCAGGGTGTGTAAGTGCTGCGAGGCATTGAGCTAACCTGTACTAATTGCCCGTGAGGCTTAACCATACAACACCCAAGGGGTTTTGTGGACTCA
>NZ_CAWQUW010000058.1:0-1743 GCF_963898195.1 Vibrio sp. L3-7
TGTGATCACCAAGCGATTCTGTCGTATCGTAACTACCAAGCGACTTTGTCATTCGCTTAATTACCGAGGGAAATTGACGGTCTCTATTTTTACGTAATCCTTTGACTAGTGCTACGAATTAGTCAGGGGTGTATAGGATGATCGTTATGGATACTCAATCTCAGCTTACCGTGGATATCATCGCAAAAGTTGCTCTCGGTAAAATCTCAATTACTAATGCCTCTAAGCTCCTCAATAAGTCTCGCAGAACCATCGAACGTTATCTCAGGCGATATCGCTCTGATGGTATCCGATTTGTGGTTCATGGCAACACAGGAAGGGCACCCGCTAATAAAACCCCCATTACCTTAAAGCAACAAGTTCAAGCTCTTATAAAGACCAAGTATTACGACTTTAACATGCTTCATCTCGCCGATATGTTAGAGGTATTTGAAGGTATCAAAGTAAAACGGGAGACGCTTCGTACCTGGGCACATGAAATCCATCATGTAAAACGAGCCAAACATCGACGTTCTAAGGTAAGAAGACGACGTGAGCGTATGGAAGCCGAAGGCTTAATGCTGCAAATGGACGGCAGTCCGCACCTTTGGTTCGGTGATAAAAAATCCTGTCTTATCGCCATGATTGATGATGCAACCAGTGAGGTTCATGCGGAGTTTTTTCCTTCAGAAACCACCGAAGGGTGCCTCAAAGTAATGAAAACTTATATCAAGAAAAAAGGGCTTTTTAAGACTCTTTATGTCGATAGAGCGGGCATCTTCGGTGGACCAAAACGTTGCCACTTCTCCCAGATGCAACGAGCCTGTGAAGAGCTGGGTATAGAAATTATTTTTGCCAATTCGCCTCAAGGCAAGGGTCGCATCGAACGTGCTTTTGATACGTTCCAAGATCGTCTAGTCCCTGAGTTAAGGCTGGCTGGGGTTACTGATATGATCAGTGCAAATAACTACCTACAAAATACCTTCATCCCTGAGTATTGGGCAACGACCCTCACAGTCAACGCCAAATTAATGCGCTCTGAGCATACACCCGTTCCGAAGTACCTCAACATTGACGCGATATGTATTCAAAAAGAATATCGAAAAATCCGTCGAGATCATACCTTCAGCTACGCCAACGCAATGTATCAAATTACCTCCCCATTACGGCACTCTATCGTGAGTCAACAAGTCGAACTACGTAAGCAACTTGATGGTGGTTTTACGGCTTATTTTGCCGACCGAGAGTTATCGATTAAAGAGCTTACTGAGCCTAGCTCTAGGAAAGAATACGGAGAAGAGGTTCAGAAAAAGATCGAGGCTATAGAGCTTGCCAATGAGTTAGGGAATGTTAGAGAAGCGGCTCGACAAAGCGGTTGTTCTGTCAAAAGCATTCACAACAACCGTCAATTACTTGAAGCCCATGGCCCACTTGCTTTGAAACGTCTGTATGGTCAATCACACAACAATAATCGCATCGATGAAAAGACTCGAAATATCGTCATCTCATTAACACTCAAATCGCCTCACCTAACCTCTATTAGGATAAGTGGTGAGATGAGAAAGCGTTTTAACATCTCGATTAGTCACTCAACAGTAAGGAACATCTGGCTTGAAGAAAAGCTGAATACAAGAGAGTTACGGGAGGCACGTGCCGAGGAATCAATTATCGAATAGAAACTAATCTGCAATAGTGGACTACTATGAATAAAGCAGCGACAGAATCCTTCGGTATTTAGACCGTCAACCTCCCTCGGTAATCACA
>NZ_CAWQUW010000059.1:0-1576 GCF_963898195.1 Vibrio sp. L3-7
AATGGGGCATAAATGAGCTAGCGAATTTAGTAAATGAAATTACTTTTTAGTATGGAAAGACACTTAGCTCGGTGTTTTGTATTAATAGTGCAAATCAGTTTAAATTGAAGCAGATGAAGCTGACATTACCTTTGAGCGTTTCTACGCATTGTATCTAGAGGATGAGCCTGCCGCACATTTCCCAACATTTGCGACAGAACCAACTATTACTGTTGTGAATAGTGTATTAATGTCTCTCTGTAGAGTGAGAGTAGAGTGTCGCTATCTACTTGAACACCAACCTGTTGTGCTGGAAATAAGCCCCATTCATCGTTCATATAGTTACGTTGATCAGCTTTCTGAATAGTCATTCCTTCCGCAGGTCCATCTGTGACTACCCTGACAGGACCACTACGACTTGTAAAAAGAGATGGTTGGATAACATAAGCAATAGCTGATGGGTCATGAACATGACAACCCTCCATTCCTACTTTTTCAGAATAAAACTTTAAGTAGTAGCGGCTGATATCCCAGATAAACTGCCCTACTTCTCCAGCATCATCTCGCAACTCATCAAGGTATTGACTGGTAAAAAAGCTCTCCTCCGTCACATCGAGCCCTATAATGACTACTGGCCATGATGCCGTAAACACCTTATCCGCAGCGTGAGGATCATCATGGATATTTGCTTCAGCAAATGGTGTCACGTTCCCTCTGTGGTCGTTTTCGCCGAACGCGCCACCCATAACAACCACTTCTTTTACCAAGTCAACGATATCAGGAGCAGCTTCAAGTGCGAGTGCCAGATTAGTAAGAGGACCAACCGCCACAAGAGTAATCTCTCCCGGCTCAGCTCGAACACTGTCAATAATGAACTGATAAGCCGGCTTATCAATAGCTGTAACATCTAATGAACTTGGTGCTTTCACATATCCAAATCCAGCCTCGCCATGCACCACAACCGTGGCTCCAACGGGATCTCTTATTAGGGGCTTATCCGTTCCCTTAGCCACCGGCGTCTTCATTCCAAACTTCTGCTTCAAATAAAGAGCATTTTGAGTCCCGTTGTCTATCGTCGCATTACCATAAACAGTGGTGATCCCCATAAGCTCAATATCTGGATGCGCTTCTGCAAATAAGATTGCCATTGCATCATCGATGCCCGGATCTGTATCTAGGATGATTTTCTTTGTCATATCAGACTCTAATTAAACAGTTGAAAAGAGTAGACAATACCTAGAAAAAACACTGATAAACGTGACTTGAATCTCATGATGAGAGCATATTAACTTAAACACTCAAGGTGTGAATTGTTCGTATGAATATTGTACTACGATCATTTTTCCGTATGTTCTGGAAAAATTAGTTAAATTTTAATTCCTTTAACTAATCGACTGAAAGTTCTTTGAACAGTTTTGCAAATGCTTCACATCTATTCACTGATAGTTGCATCAATCCCCACCCTAATAGATTCTTTTCTTACCTCTGGTGTTAGCTTCGTTTATATAGGAGCACTACTGATATGACGAAAAGTAAGTTAAGTGGTACTTGGGTGTAGCTATGTGTTCATTCGGTCGAAGCAAACAATGGGGCAGAA
>NZ_CAWQUW010000060.1:0-1508 GCF_963898195.1 Vibrio sp. L3-7
TTTTAAAATGTCCTCATTTGTCCCAAATAGAAATGTCCCCTTGTTAGGTCTTTCGACTGGAGGTTTTGAATGGTTCGGTGAGCACTGGGTTGATGGCTCGAGGGGCTGTTTGAAGGGCTCTTTGTTGTGCACGGCGCTTGGGCGCTTTCTTACTGCGGGTTCGTTGCTGTTGTTGTTCGAATTCTTCTTGTTGTTGCTGAGCAAATTTTAAAACTTGGCCGAGGCGTTTGTTGTCGACGATTTGGGTTTGTTGAACGTGCTCGAGTTTGTCGAAGGTTTTGAATTCGAGTTTTCGATGCCCGTATTGGATGGCGATTTCACCGTTTGGGTAGTCGAGTACCTTGACATGTTCGTGCGCTAGTCGGCTGTTTTCTTCAGTAGGTTCAATGAGATAAATCACTTTATCGTATTGAAATGTCAGCGACTTTGAGAGCTTGCGGGTTTCTTGCCAACTGAAAATATCGTCGAGTTCTTGCTTGGACTCTCGAACCGGACGATGCATGTTTTTTGGGTATTGAGCGGGCTTAGCAAAGCGATGGTTAAAATCGGCGATGAAGTAGGGAAGCCAGGCGTTGGCTTGTTCGATGGTGTCGATACCTTGTAAGCGCATCTCTTTAACCAGTCGGTCTTGCAGCGTGAGGTTGGCTCGCTCAACGCGGCCTTTGGCTTGGGAGCTGTTGGCACAGATGAGTTCTATCGCCAGTTCTTTCAACACGCGCCCGTATTGAGTTTGGCCAACTTGTTTGTGTTTCTCCTGATTCACTCGAAAAATAGAGTGCTTGTCACTGTAAAATGCGATGGGCTTACCGTGCTCATTGAGGTATTCACGCGTGGTCATCATGTAGTCAAACGCGGATTCTGTCTCGCTGAATCTTAGGTTCATCAGACGGCTAGTCGCATCATCAATGAACACCAATAGGCAGCATTTGTCACAGCGGCCTTCAAACCAGTCATGATGGGAGCCGTCAATTTGGATAAGTTCACCCAAGCAATCACGACGGTAACGAGGCTGATAGACCCGAGGTTTGCGTTGTGAATGTGGAAGCCACAGTCCGTCGGCGATCATCCATTGACGTAAAGTTTCGTTTGATATGGGCAAGTTGTGCAGCTCAGATAACTTTTCTTGAGCGAGTGTTGGTGAGAAGTCGCTGTAGTTTTCACGGACAAGGCTTAGCACCGAGTTTCGATAACCACTTGAATAACGATGATTGCTAGGCTTACCGCGAGCGCGATGAGCCAATCCGCTCGCACCGTATTTACGAAGTCGGTTCATCAGGCGTTGGATGTGACGGACACTCAAGCTGAGGATCTCGGCAGCATCGGCCCGACGTATCCGTCGCTGACACACATCTTCAATTACTTTAAAACGATTGATCTCTGAATCACTCATAGTCACCAGCATGTTGTTATGTCCATAGCGTTTACCAATATCAATTAAGCCTAGTGGTGATGAGCTAAAGGGACATTTTAACTTTGGAAAATAGTGACATTACAACTTTGCGCTTACA
>NZ_CAWQUW010000061.1:0-1414 GCF_963898195.1 Vibrio sp. L3-7
CTAATGCCGTTCACTTAAGAGTGAACGGCATTTTTGTTCTTAGCATACCGTTGTGGTCTGGGTTTAACTGTTCTAGGGAATGTCCTTTCCCTTCGCCCTTCAAGTATTAAGCTTTCAGCCATGTTGTGGAACCCCTTTAGCTGACGAGGTATTGAGCCTGGTGTTGAGTAAGGTAAGCCTACAAGTAATGCAGATACATGAGCTAATGTGCCGTTAAAACTCAGTTGATAAGGAAGGTAATTTCCCTTTAAATTGAAGCAGAGCTCGACCATCTGGTATCGGATTAAATTGTAAGTAAGCAAGATGCCCCATAACTCCTGCTTTACCAGTTCTGGTAAACGACTTCGCAGCGTGAGACGATTTCCAAGCATGTATTGTTTTTGCTCTCGGTAGCCTAGCTCAATTTCCCAACGATGTTCATAAAGGCCTGCAATATCTTTTGATGGGTAACGCAGGGAGTCCGTCATGGAGGTTAATACTTGGTAGTCTTTTCCTTTAATTTTACGAGTGACAAGTCGAGCGGTTATCGACTTTGGTAAATCAGGCCATAGCTTTCTAGCCCTTGGGTTACTGTGTAATTGAACCAGTTTGTCATTTCGCCCTAAAGATTGAACAATGTCATATTGTGTATTTTTCTTGAGGGGGATAAGCCAATGACGCTCCGAGCCAGAGTCTTGCCATTTATGTAATAAGCCTAAAGAATAGAACCCCTTATCGAACATTGTCACGCTATGGTTTGGTGTTGTTTCTATCAGTTTTTCAGCTAATATCATTTCGTTTGTATTGTAATTATCAAATGCACTGGCCGTAATAATGTGACTGCTTAGTTCCATTTGGCAGACCATTCTCACTTGCGGATATTGCGTCCCTTTTTGTCGAGAAAATGCCTTTTCATTTTGCGGGTTATCGGGCGTTCGCCAAACAACGCCATCGACGCCAAGAAGCGTTAATCCATTCCACTGGGGTAACTTTGCACTTTTTAACCATGACGTAGTCATTCGCTCAAAGACCGCTTTAATTGCGTCTTCACCCAACGTCTTTCGACGTTGAGTTAACGCACTCGGTGCGACAAAAGCTTTACCTGTACGGTCGACAATATCAAGTTGGTTCACTAAATCTTTCATGGATTTACTGTTATAGATAGCCATTCCAACAAGCAGCCACACCATGGATTCTAAAGTTAATTTCCTCTTTCTCATCGTGACAGTATCAGTAAGAGAATAGGCTTCGTCGATGAGTTCAATTGGAAGCAAGTCAGACAAAGTCTCAACGCTGCTAGGTTTCCAATCATTAATTATGTTTAGAGCTTGAGAAACATCCATAAAAAAATCCAAGTGCATTAAATACACTTGGATTTTGACAGCTCTGAAGGATCCTTCAACCGATCACTTTGGCTTTAACTGATCGGCATTAG
>NZ_CAWQUW010000062.1:0-1408 GCF_963898195.1 Vibrio sp. L3-7
TTAAGGGCTAATCCAATTTCGCTCGCCGCTACTTTCGGAATCTCGGTTGATTTCTCTTCCTCGGGGTACTTAGATGTTTCAGTTCCCCCGGTTTGCCTCCTGTTGCTATGTATTCACAACAGGATACTTGCTTATGCAAGTGGGTTTCCCCATTCAGGAATCCCAGACTCAAAAGGTTATTACTACCTAATCTGGGCTTATCGCAAGTTATTACGCCTTTCATCGCCTCTGACTGCCAAGGCATCCACCGTGTACGCTTAGTCACTTAACCATACAACCCGAAAGGGTCTCTGTTTTACTTTCACTTTAAAAAGTGAAAACAAACTAGTATGGCAACTAACCAAGGTTTTTGGTTATCATCAAGAAGGGTTAATTCTTGATGACTGTTTGCCGGACTCAATTTACTTCTTGTTTCCACTTTTTAATAAAAAGTAGAATCAAAAAATGAACAATCATTTCTGATCATTCGAATACAAGACACTTGAATGTGTTTGTTGTGTTTATGCCGTTCTTATTAAATAAGAGCAGATAAACATTGAGAACTTTTAAATTTGATTTAAATAACTTCGTTATTCAAATCAGTCAGCTTTCCAAATTGTTAAAGAGCAAGAGTTTTTCGAGTTTTAAACTTTCAAAACCATTTTTAAAAACTCTCATTAGACTGTTGTCATCAAAGAATGTTTAAAGATGGTGGGCGATACCGGGCTCGAACCAGTGACCCCCTGCTTGTAAGGCAGGTGCTCTCCCAACTGAGCTAATCGCCCATGATAGTTCTTTTGTCTTCACTTTCAAAAAATGAAAATAAAAGCCATTCTTCATGGAGAAAGAATGGTGGAGCTATGCGGGATCGAACCGCAGACCTCCTGCGTGCAAGGCAGGCGCTCTCCCAGCTGAGCTATAGCCCCATATTTTTATTTCCTTGGGAGGAAATGGTGGGCGATACCGGGCTCGAACCAGTGACCCCCTGCTTGTAAGGCAGGTGCTCTCCCAACTGAGCTAATCGCCCCAAATTTTTATTTCCTTGGGAGGAAATGGTGGGTCGTGCAGGATTCGAACCTGCGACCAATTGATTAAAAGTCAACTGCTCTACCAACTGAGCTAACGACCCTTTTTACTTCTTGAAGGAAGTGGTATCCCGTAGGGGAGTCGAACCCCTGTTACCGCCGTGAAAGGGCGGTGTCCTAGGCCTCTAGACGAACGGGACACTGCTAGTTTATCTTTACTTTAAAAGTAAAAACAAACTTCGAAGAACCTTGGGAGTTCTTCTTCTCTTTGCTTTTCTAAACCTAATCAATCTGTGTGGACACTCATCGTGACTATCTTCGTATAAGGAGGTGATCCAGCCCCAGGTTCCCCTAGGGCTACCTTGTTACGACTTCACCCCAGTCATGAACCACAAAGTGGTGAG
>NZ_CAWQUW010000064.1:0-1350 GCF_963898195.1 Vibrio sp. L3-7
TACTTGAAGCGTTAGACCATGTTGATGGCTTGGCAAATAATGTTCTGAGCTTTGATCTGCCTGTTTATGCAGTTGATAGCGATGGCGACGATTCACTGGTGTCTCAGTTAAATGTAACCATCGGTGACGATGTTCAAATCATGCAAGGTGGTACGTTAGATATCACTGAGCCAAATCTTGCAGACGGCACAATTACAACCAATACCATCGATGTGATGCCAGAGCAAAGCGCCGATGGTGCGACGATCACTCAGTTCACTTATGACGGTCAAGTTCGAACACTGGATCAAACGGACACAGGTGAGCAGCAATTTAGCTTCACAGAAGGTGAGTTGTTCATCACGCTTGAAGGTGAAGTTCGCTTCGAACCTAATCGTAATTTGGACCACACGGCTAGCGAGGACATTGTGAAGTCGATTGTGGTGACCTCAAGCGATTTAGACAACGATGTACTGACTTCCACAGTGATGCTGACGATTACTGATGGCGATATCCCAACGATTGATGCGGTACCAAGTGTTACGCTTTCGGAATCTAATTTAGCCGATGGCTCTGTGCCAAGCGGAAGTACAGTAAGTCAAACTGAGACGATTACTTTCACGAACCAAAGTGATGATGTGGCGAGTTTCCGTATTGAACCGACTGAATTCAATGTCGGTGGTGCACTGAAATCGAACGGTTTTGCGGTTGAGATAAAAGAAGACTCTGCTAATCCGGGTACTTACATCGGCTTTATTACCAATGGTTCGGGCACTGAAGTTCCAGTGTTCACGATTGCCTTCTCTACGAGTACGTTGGGTGAATACACCTTTACTCTGCTTGAAGCGTTAGACCATGCGGATGGTTTAGATAAGAACGATCTGAGTTTTGATCTGCCTGTTTATGCGGTTGATACGGACGGCGACGATTCACTGGTGTCTCAGCTGAATGTGACCATCGGTGATGATGTTCAAATCATGCAAGACGGTACCTTAGATATCATCGAGCCAAATCTTGCAGACGGCACAATCACAACCAACACCATTGATGTGATGCCAAATCAGAGTGCTGATGGCGCGACGATCACTCAGTTCACTTATGATGGTCAGTTACGAACACTTGATCAGAATGACACCGGCGAGCAGCAATTCAGTTTCACGGAAGGCGAGCTGTTTATCACTCTTGAAGGTGAAGTGCGCTTTGAGCCAAACCGCGACCTAGACCACACCGCGAGTGAAGATATTGTGAAGTCGATAGTAGTGACTTCAAGTGATTTCGATAACGACGCTCTGACTTCAACCGTAACGCTGACGATTACGGATGGTGATAACCCGACGATTGATGTTATTCCAAGTGTTACGCTTTCTGAAA
>NZ_CAWQUW010000065.1:0-1235 GCF_963898195.1 Vibrio sp. L3-7
TGTAGTGGTCTAATGATCCCGGACACCAAATTAGGTGGTAAAGTCTCCACCATAAATGAGGTGTTCAATGACAAAACGACAACGACGTACATTTTCTACTGAGTTCAAACTAGATGCTGCAAGTTTGGTTCTTGATCAAGGGTACTCCATACCTGAAGCAGCTAACTCTATGGGCGTAGGTGAAACGGCTTTACGGCGATGGGTCGACCAACTCAAAGTTGAGCGAGGTGGGATGACTCCAACGGCTAAAGCCCTCACGCCTGAGCAAAAGAAAATCCAAGAGTTAGAAACCCGGATTAACCGGCTAGAACGAGAAAAATCCATATTAAAAAAGGCCACCGCTCTCTTAATGTCGGACGAACTCGAACGTTCTCGTTAATAGACAAGTTGAGGGAGCATGAATCGGTCAAAATGCTTTGCGAACTGTTCAACGTAGCTTCGTCTTGTTACTACGAGTTTAAGCAACGCAAGCCGGATGCCAGTCGCATTCGTCTAGCTAGCCAAATTAAAGAACTCTTCAACATGAGTCGAGGCTCTGCTGGCAGCCGTACTCTTGTCTCGATGCTGAGCGAAGAAGGCATAAAAGCCGGACGATTCAAGGTTCGCCAGATAATGCGTGAAGCTGATTTAATGAGTAAACAGCCAGGTTCGCATCGATATAGACATGCAAAAGTAGAAAGGCCAAGTATTCCAAATCTACTGAAGCGTGAGTTTTCTGTCAGTACTCCGAATCGTGTTTGGTGTGGCGATATTACTTATATTTGGTCAGGTTCGAAGTGGACCTATTTAGCGGTAGTGCTTGACCTATTTAGCCGACGCGTTGTGGGGTGGTCTTTATCCGATAAGCCCGATACTGAATTAGTATCTAAAGCTTTGGAGATGGCCTGGGAGCAACGAGGATGTCCGAAGAACGTGATGTTCCATTCAGATCAAGGCTGCCAATATAGCAGCCGTAAATATCGCCAAAGACTTTGGCGATATCGTATAACTCAAAGCATGAGTCGTCGTGGTAATTGTTGGGACAACGCTCCCATGGAGCGGCTATTTAGAAGCTTGAAAACCGAGTGGATACCAGCAACAGGTTACCTGACACAAGCTCAAGCTAAGAAAGACATCAGCCATTACCTGATGAGTTACTATAATCGGCAACGGCCTCATCAAGCAAATGATGGGCTGTCGCCAGTAAATGCCGAAAATCGGCTTAAGTCAGTGTCCGGTATTTGTTGACCACTACA
>NZ_CAWQUW010000066.1:0-54531 GCF_963898195.1 Vibrio sp. L3-7
AAGATTCAATGTTGTCGTTTCCGCTCGACTTGCATGTGTTAGGCCTGCCGCCAGCGTTCAATCTGAGCCATGATCAAACTCTTCAATTTAAGATTTTGTGACTCAACGAATACTGACTTCAAAACTAATATTTACCGAAGTAAACATGTAATTCTAAAGCTATTACCATTCCAACAGAATGGTAATGAATTGACTGTGCCAAAATTAAGTAAACTTAATTTTGTATTGGTCACTCAGTTCATTGAAATCAAGTTTGTTACCGAAGTAACTGCCATTCCTAAGAATGACGTTTTGATATTCATCAACGAGTGCCCACACAGATTGATAGGTTTAAATTGTTAAAGAGCTTCTCTTCGTTGTGACTTACATCACTTCGGAAGAGGCGGCCATTCTAGCGTTTTAATTCTCAGTGTCAAACACTTTTGAAAATTAATTTCCACTTTTAAAAAGTAGGAGCGAATAATCGCTTAAAGCTAGTTGCCTTACTAACATTCTTCGCTGAAGCCTTGTGGCGTCTACCGTGTCAGTGAGGCGGCATTATAGAGATGTTCCTCACATTGGCAAGTGTTTATTGCCGAAAAATGTAAAAATAACGGTTAGATGACGAATAAACACTCAAAGCCTTATTTGTGCAAGTTTAACTACAAAGTACTTACAGAATAACCACAGACTTATCCACAATTGCTCTAATTTTCATCCTAGAAACTAAAAAAGCTGCCTTGAGGCAGCTTTTTAAATGGCAATGAGTCTAAATCCCAGAGCCATATTGCTCTCCATCGTCTTCATGGAGACCACATTCTCGTTTTAGACCATTAAAACGGGTTTCTTCTTCAGTCATACCCGGTTCCCATTTCTTAGTCGTATGAGTATCTCCAACAGAAAGGTACCCCTGTTCGCGAAGTGGGTGGTAACTGAGGCCATGCTCTTCTAAATAATAATGAACATCTTTATTTGTCCAATCAATTACTGGCAAGAACTTAAACACACCATTTTGGATAGATAAGATAGGCAAGTTTGCACGCGATTGAGATTGCTCTCTTCTCAACCCAGAAAACCAAGTGCCAGCCTCGAGTTCATCCAGCGCTCTTCTCATCGGTTCAACTTTATTAAGCTTGTTGTACTTCTCTATCCCTTCTATACCTTGATCCCAAAGTTTGCCATATTGCGCTTCTTGCCAATTAGGGCTCTGCTGAGAACGAAAAACTTGAAGGTTTAGAGTCAACTTCTGACTTAACTCATCGATAAATTGATACGTTTCCGGGAATAGATACCCAGTGTCCGTAAGAATAACCGGAATATCTGGTTTTGCTTGAGTCACTAAGTGCAGCATCAACGCCGCTTGGATTCCGAAACTAGAAGACACAACATGTGTCCCTTCTAAATGTTCTAGTGCCCACTTAACTCTCTCTAATGCGGTTAGCTGCTCTAACTCAGCATTGATTTGTCCAAGACGAAGTATTTGCTCCGTCTTAGTCAATGCGAGTAGCTCTGCTAACTTCAGTTTTGAAGCGACAGAATTATGCATGCAGATCCCTCTTTGAAATGATCACCTCTTCGATGATGTCAGCTCGGATTGTAAAATCACCGAACCCTTCATTGTCGTTACGTTCCGTAGCCCAACGTCCCACCAGCGAATCAATCTCTTCTAAGATCTGAGCTGAAGTGATGTTCTCTTTATACATCTTCGGGATACGAGTTCCGGCTTTGTTGCCACCTAAGTGCATGTTGTAACGCCCCGGAGCCTTACCGACTAACCCCAGTTCAGCCAACATTGCACGACCACAACCGTTTGGACAACCCGTGATACGAAGGATAATGTTATCTTCTTCTGGTAATCCATGTTTATTCAGAATGTCTTCAACATCCGTTACAAACTCAGGAAGAAAACGCTCAGCTTCTGCCATTGCTAAAGGACATGTTGGGAATGCCACACAAGCCATTGAGTTTTTACGCTGCTCGGAAACGGCATCATCCATCAGACCGTATTGACGTGCCAGCTTTTCAATTTTTGCCTTTTGGCTCTTAGGCACACCTGCAACAATTAGGTTTTGGTTCGCTGTCATGCGGAAGTCACCTTTGTGGATCTTCGCTATTTCAGCAACACCTGTTTTCAGCGCTTTCCCAGGGAAATCAAGTAAACGACCATTTTCGATGAATAACGCTAAGTGTTGCTTACCATCAATGCCTTCCGCCCAACCGATACGATCGCCACGGCCAGTAAACTCATAAGGACGGCTTTCAGAAAACTCAACGCCTGCACGTTTTTCTACTTCTGCTTTGAATACATCAATACCAACACGGTCTAGTGTGTATTTGGTTTTTGCGTTCTTACGGTTCGAACGGTTACCCCAATCACGCTGAGTCGTTACCACCGCCGCAGCTACATCTAACGTTTTCTCTAATGGCACAAAACCAAAGTCGTCAGCTTTACGCGCATAAGTAGAAGTATCGCCGTGCGTCATTGCAAGACCACCGCCCACTAATACGTTAAAGCCCACCAGCTTTCCGTCTTTAGCAATCGCGATGAAGTTAAGATCGTTAGCATGCACATCTACGTCATTTTGCGGAGGAATTACAACCGTCGTCTTAAACTTACGTGGTAGGTAGTTGCTACCTAAGATAGGTTCTTCATCCGTTGTTGCTAGCTTTTCACCATCTAACCAGATTTCTGCATAAGCACGAGTCTTAGGTAATAGATGTTCACTGATCTTTTTCGCCCACTCGTAAGCTTCTTGATGGAGCTCGGACTCAACCGGGTTTGTCGTACACAAAACATTTCGGTTTACGTCACCCGCAGTCGCAATGGAATCAATACCAATACTGTTGAGTGTTTGGTGCATTAACTTAATGTTCGGCTTCAACACACCGTGAAACTGGAAAGTTTGACGAGTTGTGAGACGGATAGAACCATAAGAGGTGCTTTCATCTGCGAATTTATCAATCGCGAGCCACTGCTTCGGAGTGATAATGCCGCCAGGCATACGCGCACGCAGCATGACATTATGTAAAGGTTCTAGCTTTTGCTTGGTACGTTCATTACGGATGTCACGGTCATCTTGCTGATACATACCGTGGAAACGAATTAACTGAAAGTTATCGGCAGTAAAGCCACCCGTAATTCTATCTTGGAGATCTTGTTCAATCGTACCGCGAAGATTTTTACTTTCACGCTTCAAACGCTCGTTGTCAGCCAAAGGTCCCAGTACTTGACCTAGCACTTCTTGCTCTATTACTTGCTTGCTCATTAGTACACATCCCTTTGGTAACGTTTCGCTTTACGTAAATCATTAATATATTGTTCAGCTTGCTCGCGGCTCTGATCGCCATGTTTTTCCGCAATTGTAACTAACGCTTCATGAACATCTTTCGCCATTCGAGTCGCATCGCCACATACATAGAGGTACGCGCCCTCTTGAAGCCATTGCCAAACCTGAGCTGCTTGTTCAATTAAGCGATCTTGAACATAAACCTTTTCTTTTTGGTCACGACTAAAGGCAACATCAAGCTTGGTTAGCGCACCAGACTTAAGGTATTTCTGCCATTCAACTTGATATAAGAAATCTTGAGTGAAAGTTCGGTCACCAAAGAAGAGCCAACTTTTGCCTTCAGCATCATTGTTTTCACGCTCTTGAACAAAACTGCGGAACGGTGCGATACCGGTACCCGGGCCGACCATGATGATTGGCGTATTGTCGTCTTGTGGGAGTTTGAAGTTATTGTTGTTCTCTACAAACACCTTCACTTCACCACCTTCTTCAAGACGTTGAGCTAAGAAGCTAGAAGCTCCGCCTAAACGGGATTCATCGCCCTTTTGGTATTCAACCAGACCAACCGTCAAGTGAACTTCTTCATCCACTTCTGCTTGGCTTGATGCAATAGAATAGAGACGTGGAGTTAACTTACGTAGAAGACCGATTAGCTCATCAGCTGATAGCTTGGTTTTCTTCTCTGCTAGCACATCGACAATTTGAGTGTTACCCGCATATTCACGAAGCTTGTCTTTATCTTCCACCAGCTTGATCAACTTCTTGCTGCCCGATAGCTCAGCAAACTTAGACACAAGTTGAGGGTTTGAAGATGTAATCTCGAATTTACTAACGAGTGCGCTGTGGACAGATAAGTTATCACCATCGACATCAACACTTTCGATACCAGACAACCCAACCTTAGAAAGGATCTGATTTGCGAGTTCTGAACTGTTTTCAAACCATACACCTAGCGCATCACCAGGTTGGTAAGTGATACCTGACTCATCAAGATCAATCTCGATATGACGAACATCTTTGCCCGAGTCGCGACCCGTGATCTTTTGACTAGTCAGTAATGTCGCCGTGTATGGGTTTTGTTTGGTGTATTGCGAATGACCAGCGGCCACTTGACCAACAGGTAATTGAACCACATCGGCTTCAGTGCCTGTCGATAACGTCTCTTTTACTTGCTCTAATGCTTTAGCACGCCACTCTGTTGCCGATGCTTCGTAATCAACATCACAATCAAGACGGTCAACAAACGATTTAGCACCAAGCTTAGCTAAGAAGTTATCGAAGTCTTTCGCGGTTTGGCAGAAGAACTCGTAGCTTGAATCACCTAAACCAATCACACCATATTGTAAGTTTGATAATTTAGGTGCTTTCTTCGATTGTAGGAATTCGTGCAACTCAATGGCGTTATCAGGAGCTTCACCTTCGCCATTAGTTGAAGCAACAAAAATGACGTGTGTCTCTTTGGCTAGGTTCTTACCTTTATAGTCACTTGCATCGAAAAGCTCGACAGCAATACCTAAGGCTTTCGCTTCTGCTGCAAGTGATTCAGCAACACCTTTAGCATTACCCGTTTGAGAAGCGAAGATAATACTTAACTTACCCGCAGGTTTAGCCGCGACTGCAGCGGCAGCTTGAGCAATTGGCGCAGCTGCACCGACAGGCTGAGCTTGGCTCACACCCCAAAGGTAACCGCTGACCCATGCCAGTTGTTGAGAAGATAATTCAGAAACAGTGTGTTGAAGATGACCCAGTTGTTGGTCATTAAGTGGAGCTGCCAGCCCAGGTAACTCATTAGTTCCAGACTGTGCATTATTATTTTGTGAAGACTCTTTCTTATTTAAAGACATGGTCACGACATCCCTAATCATTGCGTGACAATAGATTAACCACTCCCTTTAATAACTAGAAAGAATAGAAACGTATGTTTTATAACTTTTTGGAAGTAAAAAGCGATTGAACACTAAATTGATTATTGGTTTTCAATCCGGACTTGTTGAAAGCCAACCGCCATTGCCGACTTTGATGCTAAATCTAGATCAGCGTAATGGCACTCTTCACCATGAACATCGGTAAGCAGAACGAAGCCTCCTCCCATATGGCGAAACTCGACAACCCACGTCCCTTCTTGAATCGAGGGCTCAATAACCGCTTCAACTAACAGGTTTTCTCGATACAAATTTCGTAATTCATTGAGTGTCATATTTCATCCCTTGCTTTGACCTCACAACATAGACCTTATAAGAATAGACGCTAATTAGATCTCTGTATTAAGGATGGTCGAAAGTGATGAATGTGCTAACTAATTCCAGAAAGATATATACCCAAGTAACCAATAGATATAAAAAAACGCCACTTAATAAAGTGGCGTTCTTAAAATTCGTTCTTAATGAGCTTGAATAGCCTAGAAGCGCACTTCTGCACCAGCGAACCAGCCATCGACCATGACAAACTCTTTACCTAACTCTGAAGAGAAGAACTCTTCAGACTCAAGGTCGATCACACGGTAGCCACCACGCAGTGCTATCTCGGTTTCCGCTACAGGGATTCGGTACTGAACACCCGCCATCAAATCCGTGCTCTTAATACCACTGCTATCACCGAACTCCATCGTACCGATGATATCGAAATTGGTCTCAGGAACGTTGATCTCTGCGTTGCCGTAGAAGCTCCAAGTGAATTCATCAAAGCTTGTTTGAGCGCCACCCGTTTTCGGTTCGATATAATTCGAGTTTGAATACTGAGTAAACGTCACACCCGCATCGAAGTTCATCAGCTTGTGATCTAACAACGTGTAATAGAAGGTGTAGTCGTACTTATCGAAAGCCAATGAATCTGCATCAACAGAAGTATAGCGAAAGCTAGCGTTTGGTAGCATCGGGGCATTATGCTCAAATGCGAGATACAACGAAGGTGAGTTAGAATCATCATCTTGTCTAACTTCGTTTAGCTTTGTACTTCCCCACCACATATCGGCACCGACTTTAGCCGTGTAAGAAAACTCTTCTTCAGCAGACACTGCCGAGCTTAAAGATAGCATTCCCACTAAAGCAATTAATGGCATTTTATTCATTTGAGATAGCTCCAATTCCATATCGTTGTGCTAATTGTATGCACATTCATAGATTATTGGGGAAAATTCTATCACACATCTTAAATTCTAAAACGATAAACCGATGACGATCAAAGATTTGACGACACCATGACCTTAGTAACGTCTTTGGTTAGAACTGTGTACAAAGTTTTTGAAAAACCAGATACCCAATGCAATCACAATTAACCAAGGCAGCAACTTAAACACAACCCCCATCATACCTAAGACCAACATGACGACTAACGCGATTCCGGTTGCAGCTAATACCGTCATAAACGTGATACCAGTGACAAGTAGAGTTGCGACGAAAATAAGAACAAAGATTAATTCAAACATAATGGTCTCCCTAATGAGTTAATGACCTATCTTTCCTACTTTCTAGCATTGCAGCTTCCATACCAAGTTAGTAAAACCAATAAAACCCTTACTTATCAGATAAATAAAAAGCCACACATCTAAATGCGTGGCTTTTAAAGAAACTATCAATGGCAAATTTAGCCTCTAGTGGCGAATTTAACCTTAGGTTTTTAAGCTTAGGTTTTTTAGCTTGGGTTTTTAAGCTCGAACTTTTAACCTCGAGGGAGGTTATACGTTTAGCTCTTTAGGGATCTTAGCCAATGCTGTCTGCATCACTTCGATACCTGCACCTTTCTTATGTGCGTTTTCACTGATGTAGCGACGCCATTGTCTTGCGCCCGGCATGCTTTGGAACAAACCAAGCATATGACGAGAGATGTGTCCTAAGCTTGCACCATTTGAAAGCTCACGCTCAATGTACGGGTACATTTCTTCAACCACTTGTGAGCGCTTCTTGATTGGCGTGTCTAAACCAAAGATCTGCTGATCGACTTCAGCCAAGATAAACGGGCTATGGTAAGCCTCACGACCGATCATCACACCATCAAGGTGTTGCAAGTGCTCTTTAGTTTGCTCCAGAGTAGTAACGCCACCATTCACGGCAATCACAAGATCAGAGAAGTCTTTCTTGATTTGGTATGCACGATCGTAATCTAGCGGTGGAATCTCTCGGTTCTCTTTCGGGCTAAGACCACTCAACCATGCTTTACGAGCATGAATAGTAAATTGCTCACAGCCGCCTTTTTCAGAAACCGTCGAAACAAACTTAGTTAAGAACTCATAAGAGTCTTGGTCGTCGATACCAATACGCGTTTTCACGGTAATTGGAATATCAGTGACTTCTTTCATCGCCGACACACAATCTGCCACCAGCTCAGGCTCAGCCATTAGGCAAGCACCAAAGCGACCATTCTGAACTCGGTCTGAAGGACAACCGACATTAAGGTTGATTTCATCATAGCCACGCTCACCAGCAAGCTTGGCACAAGCAGCCAGATCAACCGGGTTTGAACCGCCGAGTTGAAGCGCAAGAGGATGTTCTTGTTCGTTATATTCTAGAAAATCGCCCTTACCATGTAAGATCGCACCTGTTGTTATCATTTCCGTGTACAGAAGCGTCTGCTGAGAAAGCAAACGGTGAAAGTAACGACAGTGACGGTCAGTCCAATCGAGCATGGGTGCTACCGAGAATCGAGATGGTGTGAACATATTTCAAAAACCCTTATAATTTAGCGAGTTACAGTTAATACCACATAGGGGCATTGCTATATATTTCATCCGATTTCAGCCTATTTTGACACTAGGGGACAGATCGGGGGACAAATGAGGGACATTAACTGTCCCCCAAACGAGTATTCAAGGAGCGGATTATAGCGATCAGTCGCTAGTGCTTCAATGATCACGAGAGACATAAAAGTAGAGCACCTCTTCATCAACAGATAAGAGGTTCTTATGGCTACAATTCACATCGAAAAAATTAAACGCAATTCAGGGATCAAGTATAAAGCGCGTGTTAGAGCAACACGTCACAACAAACGAGTATTTGAAAAATCAAAAACATTTACCAAGAAAACTGATGCCACCAAATGGGCAAAAGAGATCGTTAAAGAGCTAGATGAGCAGGGTATTCCTTCACTTGATGCCCCTAAGAGAAGCATCTTAATTGGTGACCTCATCACCCTCTACCTAAATGACCGAATTACTTCTAAAGATCTTGGCCGCTCCAAAGCGGCTGTTTTGAGACGGTTGCGTAGTTATGACATTGCTTTGGTGCAAGCAGATCAGCTTAGTGCCCACCATTTAGTTAGACATTGCCGAGAACGTTTGCAAGAACCGACAGCACCACTGCCGCAAACTGTCTACCAAGACGTCACATATCTGCGTAGTGTTATTAACGTTGCAGGGCCAATGTTTGGATATTTAGCCAACATACACGCCCACAATGAGGCAATACCGACACTTGTCCAATACGGATTAATAGGCCGAAGTAACCAACGCGACCGCCGACCAACGAAAGAAGAGTTGATATTGGCTGAAGAAGGCTTGAATAAGCGTCAGAGCCATCGAGCATCACATATTCCACTCGTTGATATCTTCCACATATCGATTCTAACCTGTATGAGGCTTGGAGAGATCACTCGTGTTACGTGGGACGATTTAAACCTCAAAGACGGCACATTGACCATTCGAGACCGTAAGGATCCTAGAAGAAAGAAAGGTAATCATTGCACGATACCACTGTTCCCTGAGGCATTAGAGATCATCAAACGGCAGGCTAAAAGCGAAGAGTGCATCTTCCCGTATAAAGCGACCTCAGTAGGCGCGGCATGGCAACGTATGTGCCGAGAACAAGGTATTAGTGACTTACACTATCACGACCTCCGTGCTGAAGGCGCATGCCAACTGTTTGAACGGGGGTTGAACATTGTAGAAATATCCAAAATCACGGGGCACAGAGATATCAATGTGTTGAACAACATTTATTTACGGCTTGGTGTCGGTACTCTCCACACTCGATAGGATGTTAAAAAAAGGAAAAAACCTGTGTAATAGCAGTTTTTTTTGATCAACCTCACATTTTTCAGTGATCAAGCCTGATTTTTTTATTACTTTCAATAAGTAACAATTCGAACGTAAGTGTGTGAATCACTTCAATTCTGATTATATAAACAACTTTCCCTGCGAACCTAAGTGCGTGAAACAGTTGAAAAACCCAATCATTTTACTTTGACAAATCATGAGGTTAGATTAAATCCAGCAGCCGAAAACGGCATTCATTTGGAGATAGGCACAATGCCTGCAATTTTCGTAGAAAAATCTAAACCACAAAACACTGACTGCACCAAACACAAAGTACGTGCACGAACTCACCAAGCTGACCCTTTTGTTGGTCAGAAGTCACGAACTTTTCCAACCCTAGCAAAAGCAATGGCTTTCCAAAAAAAACTCGAAGGTCAACTTGCGAAGGGAGATTTTAGTTTCTTCTCCCAAGTACAAAGACACTTATCTATGTCAGGTGTTATCGGTGCGTATATCAATAGTCCTCTTTTCATTGATTTGAAGGTTGGGGTTATTCCATTACTCAAACGCATCGCCTTGACTCCTTTTGGATCAGCTCCAGCCGACCAACTAAAAGCCTATCACTGGTTTAATTTAGCTAAAGACATGCATGACAATTGGGGCAACAAACCTCAAACAGTTGCACACAACCTATCAGTGCTGCGCTCAACCTTACAAAATTGTAAAACAATGCTTCGACTAGATATTGAACTCGGTGGGTATGCCGATGCCATCGCAACATCAAGGCGTATAGGTTTTATATCACGTAGTGAGGAACGTACTCGCCGCCCAACAAAAGCTGAGTTAAATGCAATTGCAGTAGAACTTGGAAGCTCTCGCCACAAAATTCCAATGTTGGATATTGTTGAGTTTGCACTAGAAACAGGAGCAAGACGCGGAGAGATCTGTAGCGAAAAAATCTGTTGGGGAAATTGGAATGCTGAAAGCCGCATCCTCACGATCAGTAATCGAAAAACACCGAAACAAGGTCAGAAGATAACTTCAACTTTTGAGCTGTCTCTTAAAGCTATAGAAATCATTATGCGACAGCCAAAGAGCAAAGATAGTGACCCTATATTCCCCTACAAGGCTAATTCTGTAAGTGCCTCTTGGCGAAGAACGATGAAAAAGCTTGAGATTGAAGACCTGCATTTTCACGACCTTCGAGCGGAAGCCCTGTGCCGTCTTTATGAAGAAAACTGGAGTCTATCTGCGATTTCAAAAGTATCAGGTCATCGTGATTTAAATATCTTGAACAATATTTACTTACGCTTCTACCCAACACGAGCAAGTCTTTTAGCCGCTTAACTCCACTTTAAGTCCTATCCCCTAAAATTGGGGAGGGGTAACGCTTACCTACAGAAAGAGAATACTAATTAATATGAACATACAACCAAAAAGACAATATGGTTCTTTGGAATTTTCTATCGGATCAGAGGGATTCGACAACAACCAGTCTTGGCTTGTAAAAAGTTTCTTCTCTAAGTCTTCATTTGGCGTTATTTACGGTAAATCCGGTTCGCGAAAATCCTTTATTGCAATAGACCTGAGTTGCTCAATCGCTACCAGCACACCATGGCAAAATAAAACCGTTGCCGCTGGTGCTGTAGTCTACGTGGCTGCCGAAGGACAAACAGGAATGGCTCGACGTGTAAGAGCATGGGAAATAACGAACGGTAAAAATGTAGACAACCTTTACATGCTAGGTCAAAGCTTGCTTCTATCTGATGCTTCTGACAGAAGGAGTTTAATTGATTCTATTCATGATATTGAGAATAAGCATGGGGTTAAAGTTCAGTTAGTAGTCCTTGATACACTCGCTCGTAACTTTGAAGGGGATGAAAATAGTTCGGACGCCATGGGCAAGTTTATTCGTGGCTGCGATACAGTTAAGGAGGTTGCCGACACTACTATCTTATGCGTACACCACTGTGGCAAAGATACCTCAAAGGGGGGTCGTGGAAGCTCGGCTCTTATTGGTGCTTGTGATTTTGAGTTTAAAGTTACACACAACGTCACTACTAACCTTACAACGCTAAGCAACACCAAACAAAAAGACGCCGAAGCTGCACCTGACTTTGAATTTGATTTTCAAGCCGTAGATCTAGGTACCGTTTGTGACGAAAATAAGCCCATTACATCTTTAGCCTTAACAGAGCCAGCAGCTATCAAACAAGAAGCAAATGGTGAGAACAACCCTGTATTAAAAGCGTTACGCGAGGAATTTAAAGGACAATGTACAAGGGATGAACTACGAATGGCTTGCTTTCCCCCTCAACAAAATATCAAGGCGAATACGACCAACCAACAATTCAAACGTGCTTTGTCTAACTTACAAGATGAAGGGCTGATCACCATTCATCAAAAAGGCATAAAGGCACACGCGAGCGACGAAATTAAAATGTCTCAACAATACGAGCTACCACTTGAATTGTAGAGTAACCTTTCTCAATGACAAGTGACGCACTTATAAGTGCGTCACTTGTCATTGAAAATGTGTACTCTAATTATTCAGCTTCGATCGTAAATTTAATCGTCGGAAACCGCGATTCAATCTCATCAATAAAGCGCTGTATATTGCCTATACCCCAGTTTCTGACCACATAGTAGCCCTGCTCTTCAAAAACTAGCTCTGGTTCTTTGTGTACACGATACTTACGGTATTTACGTTCATTATCTTTGACCTCACTTTCCATTTTTATCAATGGAAAAGAGCATGACGTGTTTTGGCGGAGAAACTCAAAAGAGTGACTATCTAACAGCCCAGACTCCAAAACAGCTTGAACGGTAAACAAACCAAGATCAGATTTTTTGAAGCGGGTTTTGAAAGGCTGAGCGTCGATAGACAGTGATATAACTGAAGAGTCACGCTGGCCTACTCGTGCAGCCCTCTCCTCTCTTTTCTTATGACGAACTTCAATCTGGTAATCGAATGCTTCAGGGAGTGGGATGATCTGCTCTACATTGAGTAATAGACGCTCATCAAGCCGTAATGGATTCAAACGAACACAGGTAATGTCTAGTCCCATATCATTAACCCAAAGCACTGACGTCGTGATCTCTTTGGAAAAGTTTCGAGCAGCAAGAACAATACGAACATCCTTGCCAAACTCATCTTCTTGAGGTGAATCCCAATCAAGAAAATCAAGCAGTGAACTTTCGGCATCCTGTGCTTGTTCTGTCTGAGCTAAGAACTCTTTATAAGCACTCACCGCTTGTTCCCAAGTAAGGTTGGCAACCATAGCGGCATAACGAATGGCTTGAAGTTCCATATGACCGCCATCGTCATCCCTTTTTAGTTCAATGACGACAAGGTTCGCTGATTTGTCTATCCCTAACAAATCAATACGGCGATTAGACTCTACAAAATGGCCGTACTCTTCTGCAATCACCAAAGTATCAGGGCTAATAGCCTCAATATTGGCTCTCAGTAGGCGTTGAATATCTTGCCTTTCTTTTAGCCTCTCTGCTTCAAAAGAAGTGGGTTCTACCTTAATTAAAGTATCTTTCGCTAACTCATAGATTGCCATTCATCCCCTCCTTCCCGCTGACCATATCAAACATGACATTAAGCACAGCTTGACGAGTATTAGGATCACTTAGGTACTTGACCATCATTTCCTGCTCGGCACTAGAGCTAGCCATAACTGCATCGTCACTAGCCTGAGGGAAGTCACCTAACATCGCCGCAGCTTTCGGGTTATTTTTAATTTGAGCCATCACCATTTCATTTTCGCGGACTTTCTCACTCCACTTACGAACAGTATTTAACATGTCACCATCAGAAAGATTTTCATTGGCAAACGCTTCATTAAGCTTATCCAAGACCAAAGATAAAAACTCTTCCTGTTTATCCTTGGCCTTAGCAGTACCTATATCGGTACTTGGCTCAAGTTGGTAATCCGGAGCATCTTCTTTGAGCTGAATATCTTGCTGACGGATCTTTGATAGACGGTAGTGACTCATTACCACGTTATCTAAATCTAACTCATCTTCCTCAATCACCTTCTCACGAAGCAACGGACGCAAGTGACGAGCGTATAAGCTCAGTTTTTCTAGCTCTTTATCATCGTAATCAACGAGCTGAGACATAAACTCATAGAAACGGGTGAAACTGCCGAGATCCTTCTTGAATATCTCAAGACGGTCTTTCTCTTGCTTGCAGTCTTTGAAGCTATTTTCAGCGTTCGCAATAAGAACGGCATCGCCTGTCTTCTTGGTACGCTCAAACATCTCTTTGGCTTTGATGTAAGCCTCTACCGCAGAGGTATAACGCTTTTGCCAGCGTTCTTTGGCTGGGTGACAAATGTTACTAATCGCAGCATTAGACTTTTTCTTAGTAAAGAAGGCTTCACAGAACTGCTCTACTTCAGACCATAAGAAAATGCCACTCGTGCGCAGCTTCTCATACAGATCAAACACCATATTAGGATCGGTGACGTCCGCCAATTCTGCGGTTTGATAATACGGTTGGAAGGAACCCAAAATCTCATCAGGTTCATTGTAAAAGTCTAATACGAAGGTTCCCGTTTCTGCCTTGCCCGGATAAGTACGGTTAAGGCGAGAAAGTGTTTGAACACACTCAACACCGCCTAGCTTCTTATCAACATACATAGCGCACAGCTTAGGCTGGTCAAAGCCCGTTTGGAACTTGTTCGCGACAAGCATTACTTGATAGTCATCGCTATCGAAGGCTTTACGCATATCCCGACCTTTTAAGTCTGGGTTCATGTTCTTTTCAGTGAACTTTTGATCGATGAAAGCAAAGCTATCAGGATCATTTGCGTTGAATTCAACTTCGCCCGAGAAAGCTACCATAGCGCGAATCGCATCATAGCCACTCTTGTTCTCGGCGAGCGCATCCGCCACGTACTTGTCAAAAGCTAGCTTATAACGCACCGCCTCTTTGCGAGAACTCGTGACCACCATTGCTTTAGCCTGACCACCTAATAAGCCCATGACGTTATCTTTGAAGTGCTCAACAATCACTTTCACTTTTTGTGAGATATTATGATCGTGCAGGCGTACCCATTGATTCAACTTCACCTTAGCTTTCTTACTGTCGACTTCTTTATCAGCAGCATCCACCTTCTGCGCTAATTGATACATCACCTTGTAGTTGGTGTAGTTCTTTAGCACATCCAGAATAAAGCCCTCTTCAATAGCTTGACGCATTGAATACACATGATACGCTTCTGGTTTGTTCTGCTTTGATGGTGCAAGCTCAGGCTTGGGTAAACGCCCAAATAGCTCCATGGTCTTTGGTTTAGGGGTTGCCGTGAATGCGTAGTAGTTTAGATTCGCACTGCCTTTACGTGCGGCAATGGTCGCATCCAAAATATCTTCCGAAGACAACTCGACATCATCATCGGCTTCTTCGGTCATCAATACTTCTTTTAACTGACGAGCAGTAGAACCACTTTGTGATGAGTGCGCTTCATCCGCAATTACGGCATAGCTACGCTCTTTCAAGCTCGTGCTGTTTTCTATCGCACGCAGAACAAACGGGAAGGTTTGAATGGTCACAATGATGATAGGTTGCGAGTTCTCTAACGCTGAAGCCAGCTTCTCAGACTTAGAGCCATCACCTTCTTTGTTATTGATACGCCCTACCACACCATCGGCATGTTCAAATTGATAGATAGTATCTTGTAGTTGATCATCAAGAACGGTACGGTCAGTTACAACAATAACAGAATGGAATTGCTTGTTACCTTCAGCGTCATAAAGTGTAGATAACTGATGCGCTGTCCATGCAATAGAGTTCGACTTACCCGAGCCCGCACTATGCTGCACAAGATATTTGTTACCAGTGCCTTCTTCGATGGCGGCGTCAATCAGCTTCGTCACCACATCCCACTGGTGATAACGCGGGAAGATAAGCGCTTCTTTCTTGTATTTACGCCCTTCCCAGTCTTCCTTCTCTTCAATTTGCAGATGAACAAAGCGACCGATGATATCCAATAGGTTGTCAGGGACTAATACCTCATTCCACAGATAATCTGTAGCATAACGGCTCTTATCTTTAGGTACATCGTTACCCGCACCGCCTTCTTTAGTGCCTTTGTTGAAAGGCAGGAAGAAGGTGTCATCACCTGCCAGTTTGGTTGCCATGTACACTTCATACTGGCTGACGGCGAAATGCACCAAAGCACCACGTTTAAAGCTGAGTAACGGCTCAAGCTTTTTGGTAGCAGGGTCTTTAGGTAGGCGAGTGCGTTTATACTGCTTAACTGCGTTCTCTACCGCTTGTTTGAACTCTGATTTCAATTCAAGGGTTGAAACAGGTAAACCATTAACGAACAGGACTAGATCAATACGCCACGCTTTGGCTTTTTTACCAGTTGCTTCTAAGTGTTCTTTAGTGGCATAGGGGCTGTAAACAAGCTCAGGAACAATACGACAAATGTTCTGCTGATAACGTGCCAAGGTTTCAGGGTTTAGGTTATGCTCGGGTTTAAATTGACAAAGGGAGAATCTAACCTTCCTAATTTTTAATCCATGACGCAGAACACCGAGCGTTCCCCACAAACGAGATTGTTTATCGGTAGCATTTTCATCGGCCTTATTAAGTTGAGCAACTAATAGCTCTAAAAAGTGGCGTTCAGTTTCATTTGGATAGATCTTACAAAGCTTATCCCACTCTTTTGATTGGGTATCTTTTACGAAGTTCAGTACATCTTGTTCATACAGTGCCGACTCTCGGTTGTAGCCTTCAGGTTTTCCTTCTACCCAACCATTAGCAACCATTTGATGAATAATATCAGCTTGAAATGCACTCTCTAGCGTAGGTTCATGGTGTTGCTGAGGTTTAGATAATTGATTTTTATTTAAAGGTTCATTTGATTCACTTATAAAATCATTGACCATATAAAGCGCATTGGCATCGGAGGTACCATATGACTTTTTCATCTCAATCACTCGCTCCCTCTGGGGGCGCTTTATCGGAGAAGCCATTTGTGAAGGTTGATTATTATTGTTGTTATTATTGTTAGTCATTTTTAGTCCTCACATCTTCCTTAGTTACACAACTCACTTGCCCACCACCAATAAGTTTAATTTCTGTCACCTTTCTCGATGATGACGAATCCAAATCAAACAACAAAAATACACCTCCAGATAACACAAATGGAATGATTGATGCTTTAAGCCACTTCACTATCGAGTTCAACTTATCCTGACGTTTCTTGTTTGTTTTGCGGTTTTCTCCAGAGCAGGCACTATATTCTTCGATTAAATAGTCTTCAAAGGTTTCCGTTGCCATAGAGGCACTATTTCCAAGGCTTTGGCGATATTCTTCTGTTTCATCCATTGGCGGTAAATAGCTATATTCGTTACCCCAAAATGCATCTGTTAACTTGTAAACAACCACAACGAATATGACTGCACTTATTGAAGAACAAATAGTAAAGAATGCGAGTAGTGGCAATGAAGCATCCAAATCGACATTGCGAGCCATATACACTAACAACGTTGCTCCTGTAGCAATAAGTGCAAAACGAATCTGAGCCTGCGCTGTAATGTCCTTTTTCCTATCGTTCTCAAAAGCAAATTGCTCTCGATAGATATCTAGCACGTCCTTCTTATCCACTACGTATCCCTTATCTACAGTTCATTTTGAGTCAGCACTTTAGCTTCAGGCTGAAACTTACTTATTAGTGCTTCAACCAATGGTTTAATTCTCTTGTCTGCTCTTTTTCCAAAGATAACTTCTTTGATTTCCACATCAATCAAGTGACCTTCATTGCTAAATAGACGAATTTCTTCTTCGTATCTCCAACAAGGTGACTTGTGTCTGAGTATACGCCGCGCTCTATCGTCTTTATCTTTATCAACAGAGCGGTGTATAAGGTTCGGCATCCCTTCATATTTAACCTTATAAGCCTGCCCAGCTTTATTGGTGTTCTTCAATGTCACACCAATACAAATACCGCGATTACCATTCGAGTAATGCGCCCACATTAGGTCAATGTCTCTTGATGTGCTCAGAGAACAAAACTTCTGTTTAGAAATAACTGATTCTAATACGTCGATCTCGTCATCGGCGTACGAGTCAGGGAAGTTATAACACCCTTCCATAGGATCGTTCATAGCATAGTAACTTGCAGCATAGACTCTAGAGTTGACCAATATATCGACTAAATTTTCAAAGCTCTCAAAGGAGCGATACTTGTAAAGAACATCTCCTTCATCAGTTTCATGTTTCCATGGCTTAGACACTTGGTTCACTACCTTGTAATTTGACGAATGATGTCATCTTGGAATATGCATTCTCGAGTTGAATCAGCACTCATACGCTAGCCTCCTGCTGTTGAGCTTTCTGGCTCACAGGGGCTTGCCAATTGCGTACGTCAATTTTACCTGTTACAGCAGCAGAAATTAGAGCTGTACGCCGTTCCATTTGAAGAGTAACCAAATTTTCTGCTTTTTGAATTATGTCTTGGTATCTTTTCACATAAGTACTTAGCCACAAGTTAATTTCTTGTTGTTCATTGATTGGTGGGACGACCAATTCAACGTCACCTTGAGCAATCAGCCCAACATACCCTCTGGTGGACTGTTTACCTGCTATCACATCTAACTGAGTTACAACGGACGTTGATTGAAACTGATAGTAATAAAATTGGTTACTTAGAGTGTGGTGCAGCCAACGATAATAAGTAACTTGAGGCGTTAACATCCAATATTCTTCTGACATTTCATCAGGCACAATACAGACCTCACCAACTGTTCCTTTATGGGTTAACAGCATGTCTCCAGCTTTAGCAAAACCAATACGTAACTTATCAGCTAGAGCTTTAGGAATTCGTTTACATGAGGTTGTGTCTGCTTTGCCATTTCTGACGTTATTTGCCATTAGGAACGGAATCCCATCATCTACATAATCATTTGCTACGGGATGTAATTCTCCATGATTTCCATCTTGAATTTTTAGCTTAGCTCCGCGGATAAGGTTTCTTACAGAAACTATTTGCCAATGCTCGGGCACTTCCCCCAGCCACTCCACACCAGAATCTTTCATCTGTACATCTGGGTTTAGCCCTTTAGTCACTGCATGGCTGATCACGGCTTGACGCTTTTCTTTTAGCAGCTTGATGAGTTGCAGCTGCTTGTCGATCAACGTGTCGATTTTGGCGGTTTCGTGATCGAGGAAGTTGGCGATTTGAAGACGTTCATCCTTGGGTGGCAATGGAATTTCAAAGCTGTTTAAATTAGCCGTCGTTAACTGATTGATCGTAGCAGTCAAAAATGACCCCGATTGATACTCAAACAAAGCTGAATTAAACACTTTCGAAAGGTAATCATTGTAAGGACTACGAAACACAGACATAAAAGCCCCAAAAGTCATACCCAATCCCTGTTTATCAATTTGGGCATTCTTTCCGATCAATGCTCGACTACCATTCCGAGCACATATCAATATGTCACCAAGCTGAGTCTTTAGCTTTTCTGGGATTTTCTTATTCACATATACGTTGTCTTCAAATGCCAGTTGCTTATTTTGGACATTTGAAGATCGTAGAACCAATGTTCCTTCATCTGAGTTATCAACAACATCATCTGGTGAATAAGTTAATCCAATTATCGCTTCACCAAGATATTTCAAACGCTTTACTTCCCAGTGAGCGGGGATTTCATGTAACCAACCCAAGTGGGTTGGTTTGTATTCAGAATAAGCAGGATAGTTACTCATTACGAATGCACCTCTTGCAGTAGCTTCATAATGTCGTTGCTCACGGCATCCAAGTCCTCATCAATCGCTTTTAGCTCACGTGGTGGCTGGTAGACGTAGAAATGGCGGCTAAATGGGATTTCGTAACCGACTACGCCAATCTCATTGTCTTTGTCATCACGCTTATCAGCGTTAACCCACGCATCGGTAACGTGTGGCTGTACTTCGCGCTTGAAGTAACTTTCTATCAGATCTGACGTGCTAACGCTTGGATCAAGTGGCACGTTCTCGTTATCACGCAGGTCACCATCCTGTTGGAATTCAACCACTTTACCTTTGTATTCAAACGCGCCATACGATGGTTGAGAATCTTCTTTTAGTGCCTTTTTAACCACTGGTTCAGCATCTTGGTTCTTCCACGTTACCGCATCAATAAACTGCTTTTTCTCTTTGGCATCAAACTTAATTCCAGTGGCTTTAAATGCACCTTTCAAGGTCAATTCAAACTGATTGAAATCATCAGACTGGTGCGCTTTACCACCAAAAGATTGACCAATTTCAGCTTGTAGCTGTTGGGCTTTTTCCATTAAAGACTTTTGGAATAGCCAAATCTTGCTATCCAAGACATCTTTGATTTGCTTCTCTGTTAGTTCTGGGAAATCCGCTTTGATTAATGCACGAACCTCAGTTTCAACATCACCTAACAGTCCATATGTCTCCTCTGTCCACTCTGAACCAAATTTCTCATAGACCGCTGGCATAACTGCGTTAAATGGCTTAGGAGCAAAACGAAGGGTATTGATTCGCTCATCTGTTAACTGTGTAGATAAACGTAATGGGCGCTCAATTGTTAGGCGGCGGTAGCCAAACTCGTGGGTGCTAAAAATCTTGCTGGCGAAAGTTTTAGGCGCTTCTGTTTTTGGTGTCGCTGACTGACGTCCACGGTTAGACTTTTGCTCTGCTGGCTTATCAAGCTCACGAGCATCAACCACTTCAAAATCACCAAAGCTGCGAGTAATGGTTTTAATGTCGTCTTCACTCATTACGTTACGCTTAGAGCCTAGCGATTTACGCATCTTGCCACACAGGTTAGAGCCATCAATTAATTGAACTTTACCCTTTCGCTCTGAGGCTTTCTTATTGCTTAGCACCCATACGTAAGTTGCAATACCTGTGTTATAGAACATGTCGGTTGGCAGCGCGACGATGGCTTCAAGTAAGTCAGCCTCAAGAATGTAACGACGAATTTCACTTTCACCACTACCAGCACCGCCAGTAAACAGTGGTGATCCATTGAGGATGATACCGATACGACCACCATCCGTAACGCTGCCGTCAACAGCATGAGTGTCACGCATTTTACTGATCAGGTGCATCAAGAACAGTAGAGAGCCATCAGACACACGAGGTAAGCCCGCGCCGAAACGACCATCGAAACCTTTTAGGGCATGTTCGTCTTTGATCTCACCTTCAATCTTCTTCCAATCAACACCAAACGGAGGGTTAGATAGCATGTAGTCAAATTGGTCGGCTGGCAGTTGGTCATTGGAGAGAGTGTTACCTAATTTGATACGGCTAACATCTTGCCCCTTAATCAGCATATCCGCTTTACAGATTGCGTATGACTCTGGGTTTAACTCCTGACCAAACGCACGCATCACTGCTTTAGGGTTCAGCTCATGAACATATTCCATACCTGAAGATAGGAAGCCGCCCGTACCCGCTGTAGGGTCGTAAATGGTGCGAATGATGCCTTCTTTGGTCAGCGCATCATCATCTTCCATAAACACGAGCGATGTGGTTAAACGAACGATATCACGAGGGGTAAAGTGCTCACCTGCGGTTTCATTTGAGCTTTCAGCAAAGCGGCGAATCAACTCTTCAAACACTAATCCCATTTCATGGTTGGATACTTTAGTTGGGCTAAGGTCGGTAGTCGCAAACTTCTTTACTACTTTGAATAGCAAGTTGGCGTCATCTAACAGACCAACAAACTCATCAAACTTGAAGTGCTCAAAGATTTCACGAGCGTCTGCCGAGAAACATTGAATGTAGTTCTCTAGGTTATCTTTGATATCCTTCTGCCCCATCTTTCCAAGGTTCATTGGTGAGGTATTGAAGAACGACAATCCGTTAGTAGCACGAAGCAGCATTTTTTCTTGTGCTTCTTCAGGCAGGTTCATAGCTTTCACTTTTTCGGCCTGAATAACGACAGCATCTTTACTCTCTTCCAGCACACACTCAAGGCGACGAAGAAGAGTGAAAGGCAAGATAACACGCCCGTATTGAGATTGTTTGAAGTCACCGCGAAGAAGGTCGGCAACCGACCAAATGAATGCAGCGGTTTGAGAGAAGTTTGTGTTAGTCATATTTGGTTCTTAGTAAGCCTGACGAAGTTATTTCGATTGTACCCCAACAACATTGAAGAGACAGCGACCTGAAACAAAAAAGCACCTACATCAGGTGCTTAATTAAACAAGTTATCTTACGGATAGAGCATCAAGCCTTATAGCGTGGGGAGGCGTCAATGATGTGCTTCGCAAGTAACTCTAGAATATCCTTTACTTGCTTGTCACGACGATCCAAAAGCTGCTTGAGATTAGTGATTTTCACCTCTATATCTTCGCCATCAGCGATATCTTCTAGGTTGTAAGCATCTTCTGCGTGTTGAGTGATTTTTTTTATCCATGCCAACTTTAATCGATTATCGGATGTATCACTTAAGGTGAGGAAGCGAGCTTCTATTGCCTTTTCTATTACTTTTTCAACAAGGCTCGTTGCTTCGAATACTTCTAAATCATATGCGAGTTTGAATTGTGTTTCTGTGGATATAGGTTTGATCATAGTGTTTATTAAAAGGATACATTTTCTTTTCCCAACTGCAAAATATGGCAAAAGAGTGAGTGCCTTTTGTTAGGGGGTAGTTAAGAAGGGTCTCCCTTCTTACCAGCAGATAACGAAAGCGAAGCCGTTGTCCTATCTGGAATCACCTATGAATACGCATGGTTAAAGTCCCGTAGTTTGCAAATCTGAGAATGAATTTGTAAGCTTAAAGCAAACAATAAACATGTTAAAAAACTGGACTGTAATTACCCAACCTGTTCGCCTTGCAAGCGATGGCGTTATGATGCGCGAACGCTACTTGCAAAGCCTGAAACACGCCAATCACAAACATACCGAACATATCGTATCCATATTTGGTTGCGCTAAAACATCGAACAGAATTGCGCTTGCTGGCGAAGAGTTTCGACTCAATCAAAAAATATATAACAGTCGTGGCGGTCGACCACTTTCGAGCTACGCGGTTGAATACTGTCTCACTCTACCCAAAGGATACCGCCCTACTACCCAACAATGGCAATCCGTGATTAAGGATTGCAGCTTAGCCCTCGCAAAATTATGCAAACTGAACAAATTGGAATTTGCACAATATCGCCAACAGATTCGCGCGGTTCTGCACCAACAAGATCAGGAAAGAAAAAAAGGTAGCGGTGATCATGTCCACTTAATTATTGGGAAGGTCGTTGGCAAACGAGTTCTGAAGGAACTTCAGCAAAAGAAAGCAACTAAATTAATCAAGCAAGCTTTCAATCATGCTGTTTTAAAACATGTCGGGGTAGATCATAGAAGCTATGAGCCGATGGAGGCAGAGAAAGGGAGAAGGCTCTCCACTTGGCAATATCAATATGACAAAGCTAATCAGGCGCTAGAGATTGAAAAACTTATCTCGAAGATGCAAAACCAGTTTGATAAGTGGTTAAAAGCGAAAGAAGAGCACAATGATAGGCAGCAACATCGTCAGAAAAATCGACTACTAAAAACTTACGAAGGGTTGGAATCAAGAAAATTATCGCCTTTACAACAAGAACAATTAATTAAAATAAAACAAAAAATAAAATAGAACTTATGCCTTATTACAATGGAAAATGGCACCTATATTCTGAAGCTGAAAGACGTGAATATGGTCACCAACAAAGAGAAACTTATCGCCAAGCATGGCACCAAAAGTGGATATCAAAAACTGGGTTGAAGCAAGGAAGAAACTGGACTGACGGTATGATTAAACAGTTTCTTTCTGAAAAAGAAGAAAGTGCAGGGAAGATTAAGGCTTATAAGCTAACTCTTATAGCAAGAGTAGAGAAAACTAAAAAGTTTCAAGCTGTAATGGAACAACGTGTAGCTCGACAACAGAAAAGATCCACCTAATGTATAGCCCGTCAAACGACGGGCTAATTCGTTCTACAGCCTAGGCCTGCATGCGAAGCCAGTCACATTGAGACTCTGTAGCTGCACGCTCTACGTAAGCTACAAGGTGGTTAAAATCAACCAGCCACGGGGCTTTTTGAGAATAGCCAAAACGAATAACAGGAAATGGTAGGTCATTAATGCGCGCTTTCCGCTTCGCTGTGCTTGCTGTCAGCCCGAGATAAGTTGTTGCAACAACTTCCAACGGAATAAGAGGCTCGTTGCTATGTTTGGCTGCTAAAAGCGATCGAGTGGAAATGGAATTCAAAGTAACGCTCATCGGTGCTCCTAATTTATTATCGTCGGTCATAGCGACACGCTCTATCAATAATATTTAGCTGCACTTTTTCACGCCCATAAAGCATTTTTTTTGAATTTTTCAGAAAGGGAGATAGTATGGGTAAGACGGTGCTTTTATTTTTATGACGAGTAACAGTCCCCTAACCATCCCCTCAACTTCTCAGAACAGACGTAACACTCTGTTTTTATAGGCCAAGCCAGCTCAGTGCTACGAATCGAGCATTGGAGCGACAGACAATCTACATGAATGTGTCATGGTAAAGTACCCTGATAGCGAGTCAAAAAAATATGCTGGAACACCCAGCAAAAGCAAGGTCGGCTATTGTAAATGCTATGCCCGGTTTGTGCTATATGAACTTTACCTCACATTTTTTATTTAAACCTATTCACCAAACCTCTAATTCAGCCTCACTAATCAGTTATGCCTTGAGTCACACTGTCATTTTGAGTTACCTTGTCTTATTCAAAGTCGTGGGTCACAATACGCTCTGTACCTGACTTTAATAGAAATCATTGGCTCCCAAAACGTAGTAACCTAGAAATAGGGTTTGAATAGGGATGTCCGATTGAATGGTGAAAAATTTGGACCACACATTAATAGAGCAAGTTGAAGGGATATGCGCATCTCGAGGCGTTAGATTAACACCTCAGAGAAAGCGAGTGTTTGAGCTCATTTTCTCTAATAAAAAAGCCTCTAGTGCTTATGAATTGTTAGAGCAATTGAAAGTCAGTGAACCACAAGCCAAGCCTCCGACAGTATATCGCGCTTTGGATTTCTTGTTGGAACAAGGTTTCATTCACCGAGTTGAATCAACCAATAGCTTTATATGCTGCTGTTCTTGCAATGCCAATAAACATTTCTCCCAACTACTGATCTGCGATAAATGTGGCACGGTGGTAGAATTACAAGACGATGCGCTTGTCACTCTACTCGCTAGTAACGCTGAGAAGCATGGCTTTAAATTGACTAATCAAGTCATTGAGTCGCATGGCATTTGCCAAACTTGCTCCTCCGATATGAAAGAATAAGATTATAGAAGAACATTATGCGCGCTGAATTTGTAAACCCGTTTTTAGCTTCTTTGATGAACGTATTAAAAACGATGGCTTCTCTAGAATTAAAGCCACAAAAACCAAGAGTTAAGAAAGATGAGATCGCTCGTGGTGATGTATCAGGCCTAATTGGCATGGTTGGAACACAATCTCGTGGTTCAATGTCGATCACCTTCGATGAAGGTCTCGCTCTTGAAATCATGGAAAACATGCTAGGTGAACGACCAAACGGCTTGAACGAAGAAGTGACCGATATGGTCGGTGAAATCACCAACATGGTTACTGGCGGTGCAAAACGTATTCTTGCAGAAAGCGGCTTTGACTTCGATATGGCAACGCCAATCGTAGTTTCAGGCAAAGGACATACTATTCGTCACAAGTGTGAGGGTGCTATTATCATTATGCCTTTCACATCTCAGTGGGGTAATGCCTTCATCGAGATCTGTTTCGAATAAAACGACTTACTGATATATAGAGTATTCGCTACAATCTAGAAGCGGTAACTAAAATATTAAGAAGGCTGACACACGTGCGTCAGCCTTTTTTATTGCCGTAAAATCGACGGATATAAAAAACGCCAACCTTTCGGGTTGGCGTTTTTATTATTTATTACTGTTTTTACTCTGTACTACTCAAACAGTCTTAAGCTTTCAACGCTTTAAATGCATTGATAAGACCGTTAGTTGAGCTGTCGTGAGAGGTCACTTGAGCATCGTCAGCAAGCTCTGGAAGAATTTGGTTTGCTAGTTGCTTACCAAGCTCTACACCCCATTGGTCAAAGCTGAAGATGTTCCAGATAACGCCTTGAACAAAAATCTTGTGCTCGTACATCGCGATTAGGTTACCTAAAGAGCGAGGAGTCATTTGCTTAACAAGAATTGAGTTCGTTGGACGGTTGCCTTCAAATACTTTGAAAGGAGCAAGTTCAGCTGCTTCTTCTGCTGTTTTGCCTGCCGCTAGGAATTCAGCTTCTACTGTCTCTTTTGTCTTACCGAAAGCAAGTGCTTCAGTTTGAGCAAAGAAGTTAGACATTAGCTTCTGGTGATGATCAGATGCAGGGTTGTGGCTGATAGCAGGAGCAATAAAGTCTGATGGGATCAGCTTAGTGCCTTGGTGAATCAGTTGGTAGAAAGCGTGCTGGCCGTTTGTACCTGGTTCACCCCAGATGATAGGACCTGTTTGGTATTCTACTGGGTTGCCTTCACGGTCAACAAACTTACCGTTTGATTCCATGTTACCTTGCTGGAAGTAAGCAGCAAAACGGTGCATGTATTGATCGTAAGGTAGAATCGCTTCTGACTCAGCGCCATGGAAGTTGTTGTACCAAACACCAATAAGAGCAAGAATCACTGGAATGTTGCTTTCAAACTCAGTTGAAGCAAAGTGGTTATCCATCTCGTGTGCGCCATCTAGTAGCTCAGCGAAGTTATCGAAGCCGATAGAAAGAGAGATAGAAAGGCCGATTGCAGACCATAGTGAGTAACGACCACCAACCCAGTCCCAGAATTCGAACATGTTGTCAGTATCAATACCAAACTCAGCAACTGAAGTTGCGTTAGTTGATAGTGCTGCGAAGTGTTTAGCAACGTGTGCACTATCACCCGCTTCAGCCAAGAACCAATCACGTGCAGAGTGTGCATTCGTCATTGTTTCTTGAGTTGTGAATGTTTTAGAAGCAACCAAGAACAGAGTTGTCTCTGGGTTCAGCGGCTTTAACGTCTCAACGATGTGAGTACCATCAACGTTAGAAACGAAGTGCATGTTTAGGCGAGTTTTGTATGGTGTTAGTGCTTCAGTCACCATGTATGGACCAAGGTCCGAACCGCCGATGCCGATGTTAACTACATCAGTGATCTCTTTACCTGTGTAACCTTTCCACTCACCAGAAACGATGCGGTGCGTGAACAGTTCCATTTTTGCTAGTACTGCGTTCACTGCTGGCATTACGTCTTTGCCATCAACCATTACTGGGTTGTCGCTACGGTTACGTAGAGCAGTGTGAAGTACTGAACGGCCTTCAGTCTTGTTGATTGCATCACCGCCGAACATTGCTTCGATTGCAGACTTAACTTCAGTCTCGTTCGCAAGAGCGAATAAGTGCTGCATCGTTTCAGCGTCGATAAGGTTCTTAGAGTAATCGACTAAGATGTCAGAACCGAAACGAGTAGAAAAGCTCTCGAAACGCTTTGCATCTTGAGCAAATAGTTCTTTCATATCCATATCTTGAGCAGACTCAAAATGTGCAGTTAGAGCTTTCCACGCTTGTGTTTGCGTTGGGTTGATATTTTTCAACATGGTATCTATCCCGATATTACTGTAGGTTTTATTCTAAACGTCACTAGGGTGATGAATAGAACCCCCGATTAGGCGAAAGTTTATATTTTTCTGTGACGATAAAACGCATCACCACTGAAAGATTCTTTGTAATTTATTTTCACGACGTATTATGCCGTATATGAAGAGCTGTACCTTGAGATAAATCAGAAATCGATTTCCTGATAGAAAAATCGGTACTTACTCTAGCTCTAACATAATTAAATGTGAGCGATAGCGTATAAATTCAAGTTCAAAAGATAGCGTTAAACTGCTTTTTTTCCAAATACATTATAAGGGATGGCGTATGTGGATTCAGAAGACTATACACCTCAATGCACGAAAGCGGGGATTTCATCTCATTACTGATGAAATTGAACAACAGTTAAACGATATGAACTCTCTCTCTGTTGGTTTATTACATCTTTTCATACAACACACTTCTGCTGGCCTAACACTCAACGAAAATGCCGACCCAACCGTTCGTGCAGATATGGAATCACACTTTAACAAGTTCGTACCCGAGCGAGCGGCTTATTACAGACATACTTATGAGGGTGATGATGACATGCCAGCTCATATTAAAGCATCGACACTTGGCAGCTGTGTGACAATTCCAATAACCAACGGGCGTTTAGCTTTAGGAACATGACAGGGCATATACTTGGGTGAGCACCGAGATTGCGGTGGAAGCCGCATTGTGATCGCCACGATTCAAGGTGAATAAACAGTTAAGCTAATTCGAACAAAAAAGAGTGACGCAAATGCAGTCACTCTTTAAGAGTACAATGTGGATTCACTTTCAACTGAAGCAGTGAAATCTAGAAAGGCTGGTTTATCATGACCCTAAAAGTCCCTTCATCACCGCCTCGAGCTAACTCAGCACGAACGACAATACCTTCCACTTGAAAACGAACAGCGCCACCTAAGCTCCATTTCATATCAGTGTGCAATTCTTTGATATCGTACTCATCAGCCACTCGCCCTATTTCGGCGAACGCGACCCACTGCCACCAAGGCAAGTCATAGTAGTTAATCAAAGGAATATCACCGAGTGGTTGCCAATCTGGAAGCACTCGGTATTCGGCGGAGTAATGCACCGCTGAACGGCCATGGTAACGACCACCAGTATAACCGCGAAGACGATACAAACCACCGAGTCGAGCTTGTTCTGTTTCCGGTGGACGCGCACAATCTTGTCCTGAGCAGTTATCCCACGTAGGTGTATCGGCTGTATAGAAATCGAAAGCCACGACTTGTTGGTCGAACAAGTCCCCTAAAGGACCTAAAGCGAAGTACTGACTATTTTGGAATGTCCATTTCAGCCACAAGTCGTCATTAGACCAACTTTCAGCACCAGTAGTGAACTCAAGATTGGTATGAGACCCTTTGGTTGGATTACGTGTGCTATCACGGTTATCCCAATCAAGCGCCAAGCTAAAGCCTGTCGCCTCTTCTGTGTTGTTTAACCCTTCTAGCTCACGAGCGGTATAAAAAGGCGTGAAGATAATAGAGCTGACGCCCGACTCGACTGGCGAAGCAAAGCTCACATCTTTGATTGGTTGAAAAGCCCCTAACAAGCCATGGTCTGCAACATTGCCCCAAGGCAGCAGATACTTAAATTCAAACTGGTAGTTCTGCTCTAAGCCATCGGCAATGGTTTTGTCATCAATTGATGAATCATTGTCACCTTGAGAGCCAATGTAATAAGGATTGTCATTGAAACGTGCTTGGTACATCTGTGTACTAAACAGAACACTCTCAGACAATGCATAATTAAAGGCTGATAAAAACCCGACATAACTGTCTTTGTCCGAATACAACGCCATCCCAAACAGAGCAGCCTGAGGTTGCCAAACACCCTTTGCGACACCAGCAACCCCAACGGTATTACCCATGGTTTCAGTACTGAAATAGAAAGGAACGAAGGCTGAATCTTTTTCTTCACTCAGAGCAGAAGAGGAAAAGCTGACACCGAGCAGTGCCATGACTGACGTTAACCAGTGTCGAGAGGCTCTCTTGAACATCATTTAGTTTACAAGATCCATAACTACTTCACATACTCCATCGCAACACGCGAAGTCAGCTTAGTGACTAACTCGTACGCGATAGTGCCAATATGTTCCGCGACTTCTTCTGAAGGTAAATCTTTACCCCAGAGCGTCGCCCCATCACCCACTTGATCCACGGCATCAGGGCCGAGATCAACCGTGAGCATGTCCATTGATATTCGACCTGCAATCGGTACTATTCTACCGTTAACAAGTACAGGCGTGCCATTTGGTGCGGTGCGCGGGTAGCCATCTCCGTAACCAATAGCAATAACACCGACCTTGGTGTCACGTTTACTGGTCCAGTTTCCACCATAACCCACACTTTCACCCGCTTTAACATCACGAACCGCAATCAGGTGAGATGTCAGAGTCATTACAGGCAAAAAACCGAGCTCTTGAGCCGACTTATCAGCAAATGGAGAAACACCGTAAGAGATGATTCCAGGGCGCACCCAATCAAGATGACTATCCGGCCAAGCGAGTAACCCAGCAGAAGCCGCAAGTGAACGTTCACCTTCGCAACCATCCGTTAGAGATAAAAAAAGCTCAGTCTGTTCAACTGTTGTGGTTCTATCTAACTCGTCAGCACATCCAAAATGGCTCATGTAGCGCAATGGCTTTGCCACATTTGGGCATTGATGCAAACGCTCTACAAAATTTTGGTATTGCTCCGGGCGAACACCTAAGCGGTGCATGCCACTGTCGACCTTTAGCCATACCACAACAGGCGTTTCCAAATCAGCATTCTCTAGTGAGCTCAATTGCTCTTCGCAATGCACAACGGTTTGGATGTTATTAGTCACCAATATGGGTAAATCGCCCGAAGAGTAAAAACCTTCTAACAATAATATCGGCTTAACGATTCCACCAGCACGCAGTTGTAACGCTTCTTCAATACGCGCCACACCAAAAGCATCTGAGCTTTTAGAATGTTTAGCGATATGCAGTAAACCGTGTCCGTAGCCGTTGGCTTTCACTACAGACATGACCTTGCACTGAGGAGCCTTCAACTTTATTTGGTTCAGGTTATGTTCGAGCGCGTTTAAATCAATGCTCGCCGCCGCAGCTTTCATGTAAGTCATTAACGATTACTCATCATCAAATGCAGGGCCTGCATAGTTATCAAATCGGGAGTGTTGCCCTTGGAATGTCAAACGAACAGAACCGATAGGACCGTTACGCTGCTTACCAAGGATAATCTCAGCAATGCCTTTCAATGAACTATCTGGGTTATAAACCTCATCACGATAGATAAACATGATTAAGTCGGCATCTTGCTCGATAGAACCTGATTCACGCAAATCCGAGTTTACTGGGCGCTTATCTGCACGTTGCTCTAGGGAACGGTTAAGCTGAGAAAGTGCAACAACCGGAACATTCAACTCTTTCGCAAGGGCTTTTAGGGAACGAGAAATTTCGGCAATCTCTAAGGTACGATTTTCAGACAATGAAGGTACACGCATTAATTGAAGGTAATCTATCATTATCATAGAGATACCGTCATGCTCACGAGCGATACGTCGAGCACGCGAACGAACCTCTGTTGGTGTTAGACCCGAGCTATCATCGATATACATATTCTTCTTATCCATAAGAATACCCATACTCGATGAAATACGCGCCCAATCTTCATCATCCAATTGACCGGTACGAATCTTGGTTTGGTCGACACGAGAAAGTGACGCAAGCATACGCATCATCAGCTGTTCGGCTGGCATCTCAAGAGAGAAAATCAGAACGGGCTTATCTTGTTTCATCGCCGCGTTTTCACACAAGTTCATCGCAAACGTGGTTTTACCCATCGATGGACGCGCAGCAACAATGATTAAGTCTGAACCCTGCAAGCCTGCTGTTTTCTTGTTGAGGTCGTTGAAGCCAGTATCGACACCAGTCACACCATCTTGTGGTGATTTATATAGGATCTCGATACGTTCCAGAGTCTTCTCTAGAATGCTATCAACGTTTTGGGGACCTTCGTTTTCACTTGCTCGACCTTCTGCAATCGCAAAGACCTTACTCTCAGCCAGATCCACCAACTCTTCTGATGTACGCCCTTGAGGGTCATAACCAGAATCGGCAATCTCATTCGCAACACCAATCAGGCTACGAACCAATGCACGCTGTGCCACGATATCCGCGTAAGCGTTAATATTCGCCGCACTTGGGGTATTTTTAGCAAGGTCGGCAAGGTAGGCAAAGCCGCCAACTTCTTCGAGCTGCTCACGCAACTCTAAATGTTCAGAGAGTGTAATAAGATCCAGAGGAGCACTTTCTTCCAGAATATCTTTTACCGCTTCGAAGATCAGACGGTGAGGGCGACTGTAAAAGTCCTTACTCACGACTTTTTCTGAAACCGTATCCCAGCGTTCGTTGTCCAGCAACAAACCGCCGATAACAGATTGCTCAGCTTCTAATGAATGTGGCGGGACCTTGATGGCGTCCACCTGATCGTTGGCTGATTTCTGACTTCTGGTATCCACTATGACTACACTCAATAACTAATAATGATCGTTCATTATACCCAAGAACATTCATTTGTAATGCAATCCTAGGGGATTGTTTTATTCTTCAGTAAGAATTTACCTATTGCTGACGGAATTAACCAAGGGTAGCATTACGATCCTTCCATTCATTCACTGTATAACTGAGGTATGCGTGTCCAAATTATTGGCTCTGAGCACTGGTCTTCTAAGCTCTGGTCTTCTAAGCACCAGCCTTCTGAGCTCTCCGTTGGCCTTAGCTGATGATGATGCTAAAGCCTCTGTCGATGCAATCCTCGACTCTATAGTAGTTTCAGAACCTACTGTCGAGCCGATCGTCGTTGCACCGACACCTGAAAAAGATATGGATATCGCGCCAAGTGATACGAGTGACACAGAGCTGCCGAACCCACTCAAGACGGAAGTCGAATTTGGGTATCAGTCGCATACTGGTAATTCTGATTCACGATCGCTAAATGCCCGCCTAAACGGTGAGTATACGGCTGGCCGTCATAGAACCAGTGGCGAATGGAAATACTACAACCTCTACAAAGATGGCGAAGAAGATAAAAGGCAATCGACTTACTCGGCTCAGAGTGACTATAAGTTAAGCCCTAAAACCTACCTTTATGGCAGCTTTAAAGGGGTCGATTCACGATACAGTGCTTACTTTAAAGACTACACAATCTCTAGTGGTTTAGGTTATCAATTCTCGAACACTGAAGAGTTTGTGTTGGAAGTCGAAGTCGGACCGGGTTTTCGTTACCAAGAACCTAATCTCGATGAATTGGACGACGATGACATCATCTTCCCAGAGATTGTTGAAGAGGCGATTTTCCGTGGCAATGTGAATACATCATGGCAGGTGTTGAAGAATTTGCAGCTCAAGGCAGATGTAACGTTAGTGTCTGGCCACAGTAACCTGAAATTTGATACTGAATTAGAAGCCATCAACGATATCACCGACAATATCGCACTGAAGATCGCTCACTCTCGTCAATACCATGACAAAGTACCTAGCGGGTTAAGCAAAGAAGACTCAGTACTGTCGATTAACCTGCTCTTTCAGTTCTAATCTCAAGAACTATTCTAATCTCAAGAGCAGTTCTAGTCTCAAGAGCAGCTCTAATCTCAAGAGCAGTTCTAGTCTCAAGAGCGATTCTAATCTTGAGAATGGCCTGTTCAGCAATAAGAGCTTATAGATCACTGTAAGCTTTTTACCTACAGTAGCCTTTCCTTGTGCTTTCCTATATTTCAGACATAAAAAAACACCAGCCGAAGCTGGTGTTTAAAACTTTCAAAAGAAAGAATTCGTCTTGGTACTGAAATTACTCAGCAGCAACGATAGTGATTTTCGCAGTAGCAAAAACTTCAGAGTGAAGTTGGATGCTTACTTCGAATTCACCAAGGTTACGTAGAGCGCCTTCAGGTAGGCGTACTTCGCTCTTAACTACTGCAACACCTGCCGCTGTAATAGCGTCAGCGATGTCACGAGTACCGATAGAACCGAATAGCTTGCCTTCGTCACCAGCTTTAGAAGCGATTGTAACGCCTTCTAGAGTGTTAACGCTCTCAGCACGAGCTTCAGAAGCAGCTAGTTGCTCAGCAACTTTAGCTTCTAGTTCAGCACGGCGAGTTTCGAACATAGCAACGTTGTCTTTAGTTGCCATAACTACTTTACCCTGTGGGATAAGGAAGTTACGAGCGTAACCAGATTTAACGTTTACTTGGTCGCCAAGGCCACCTAGGTTACCGATTTTATCAAGTAGAATAACTTGCATTATCTTAGTCCTCTTAAACTATTGTTAACTATTACCGATTACTGATGCTTATCAGTGTACGGTAGTAGTGCTAGGTAACGAGAACGCTTGATAGCGCGAGCTAGTTGACGTTGGTATTTAGCACTTGTACCAGTGATACGGCTAGGTACAATTTTACCAGCTTCAGTGATGTAGTTTTTTAGAGTTGCTACGTCTTTGTAGTCAATCTCTTGTACGCCTTCTGCAGTAAAACGGCAGAATTTACGACGACGGAAGAAACGAGCCATGGGCTATCTCCTGATCTAAATTTAATAATGCGGTATTCACACGAACTTATAAATAAGCTTAAGCAAATGCTTGTAGTGGAAATACCTAAACGAGTTGAATAATATTTAATGACCTAAAAGGCCAAAAAAGAATTACTCAGCAGCAGCTTCTGGCTTAGCTTCTTCTTCACGACGTGGTGCACGTTCTTCACGGTCATCACGACGAGGAGCACGCTCTGCACGCTCTTCTTTTTGCTTAAGCATGATAGATTGCTCAGTCACAGCGCCTTTAGTGCGCATGATCATGTTACGTAGAACTGCATCGTTAAAACGGAAAGCAGTTTCTAGCTCGTCCATCACTTCTTGGCCAGCTTCAACGTTCATAAGAACGTAGTGAGCTTTGTGAAGTTTGTTGATTGGGTAAGCCATTTGACGGCGGCCCCAGTCTTCTAGACGGTGGATAGTACCACCAGCTTCAGTGATTGAACCAGTGTAACGCTCGATCATGCCAGCAACTTGCTCGCTTTGATCAGGGTGAACCATGAATACGATTTCATAATGACGCATTTGGTTGCTCCTTACGGATTATTAGCTTCCACGAAAGGCTCGGTCGTCCAAGGGAAGCAAGGAACTAAAGAAAAATGACCGAGTTTTAAGGACGGCAAATATTATAGAAAGAACCCGGTATTGGCAAGCGGTATTTGGCTAATAATGAAACAGTTTTTCTTTCGCCATCTAGCCATCTGATAAACCAATCGATTCCGTCATAACAGCCTAAAAAGAAACGCCCACCAGCGAGTAGTGAGCGTTAATAAATTCATAGACTTAAAGTCGTTTAACTCTTTATGTAGCAAGTATCTCTAAACAACATAGACAAGCATAACTAAACCAAGCGTGACTTAGTCAAATGTTGCTGAACCTAGCATTACTGAGCTAAACGCTGTCTTACAGCTTCGAACAGGCAGATACCCGACGCCACAGAAACATTCAGGCTCGACACACTACCTGACATTGGAATCTTAATAAGGTCATCGCAAGTTTCACGCGTTAAACGACGCATACCGTCACCTTCAGCGCCCATCACAACAGCAAGCGGGCCAGTTAGCTTCGCTTGGTAGATATCATGCGTCGCTTCACCTGCCGTACCCACGAACCATACACCCTGCTCTTGTAGTGCGCGCATTGTGCGGGCTAGGTTGGTTACGCGTACTAGTGGAACGGTTTCAGCCGCGCCACACGCTACCTTGCTTACCGTTGCCGTTAACGGCGAAGAGCGGTCTTTAGGCACGATAACAGCCGCCACACCTGCAGCATCCGCATTACGTAAGCAAGCACCTAAGTTATGAGGGTCTGTTACGCCGTCTAGAACCAACAATAAAGGCTGTTCATGCTTAGCTAGGATATCATCTAGGTGTGTTTCATTAAGCTGCTTAGCAGGCTTTACCTTAGCAATAAGACCTTGGTGATTCGCACCTTGTGCTTTTTCATCAAGCGGCTTACGGCCCATTTGTTGGATCGACACACCAAACTGTTGTAGCTGATTCAATAGCGGAAGCAGGCGATCATCTTGGCGGCCTTTCAGTACATATGCTTCTATAAAGCGCGCTGGATCTTTTTCTAGTACGGCTTTCACCGCGTGAATACCGTAAATAAATTCGTTACTCATTGTCTCAAATTACTCTTATTGCTCAGAGATGAATGACATCAATACCGACACATCCACCTCTGTGTTGTTTAGTTCGAGAGCATGCGTTTCCGCCTGATACCCTCGCATTAAATTAGTCAGACGTTAAGTCTTGCTCGTCCTTATAAGCCTTAAGAATTAAGACTTATCAGCTTTTGGCTTACGGCTTGCTGCGCGCTTTTTCTTAGCTCGAGCTTTAGCGGCACCTGTTTTATTCGCTGACTTCTTCTTAGTTGGACTTTCACTACTTCCGTCTGGTCGCTTAGTGGGTTCAATCAAAGCCTTCGCAGGTACACCTGGCTTGTTACTCTTCACCGCTGAGCGCTTCTTGCTTTTCGCTTTATTCATCGCTTCGGCTGCACGCTTCTTGGCAGTTTTACCTTTACCACGAGGCTGACGATCAGTGTCTTCCATGTCAAAATCAATTTGGCGAGTTTCCAGGTTAACCGCAGAAACCTTCACTTTGACCGAATCACCCAAACGGTAGATATTACCTGAGCTTTCACCCACTAGGCGCTGACCAATAGCATCAAACTGGTAGTAATCATTCGCTAGCGCTGAGATGTGTACCAAGCCGTCAATGTGCAGTTCAGTCAAACGAACAAAGAAGCCGAAACCAGTAACGTTAGCAATTACGCCATCCATCACTTCACCAACATGGTCTTGCATGTATTCACATTTCAGCCAGTCGTTCACTTCACGTGTTGCGTCATCAGCACGACGCTCAGTCATTGAACACTGCTCGCCGTAGAAGTCCATATCATCGAAAGTGTAGTGGTAACCACCCGTTGGCGTCCAACGTTCGCTGTTACGGCCTTCTTCTTTTGCAATAAGGTACTTAATCGCACGGTGCAAAAGCAAGTCAGGGTAACGGCGAATCGGCGAGGTAAAGTGGGCATAGCGCTTAAGAGCTAGCCCAAAGTGACCCGCGTTATCCGCGTTGTATACCGCTTGCTTCATTGAGCGCAGCAACATGGTTTGGATTAACTCACGATCTTCTCGCTCGTTAATTTGTTTCATCAGCTGTGCATAGTCGACTGGTGATGGCGAAAGGCCCCCTTCCAGCGTTAAACCTAGCTCACTAAGGAAACTCTTAAAGCCCGTTAAGCGCTCTTCGCCCGGAGTATCGTGAACACGATACAGTGCCGGTTCTTTCGCTTTTTCTACGTAAGACGCCGATGCAATGTTCGCAAGAATCATACATTCTTCGATGATCTTGTGTGCATCGTTGCGAATTACGGGTTCAATACGGTCAATCTTACGATCCGCATTAAAGATAAATTTCGTTTCAACGGTTTCAAACTCAATCGCACCACGTTCGTCACGCGTTTTCTTAAGTACCTTGTACATCTTATGAAGTTCTTCAAGATGTGGTACTTCAGGCTCGTAACGCTCACGAAGTTCTTCATTGCCATCTAAGATCGCACCGACTTTGTTGTAAGTAAGACGAGCATGAGAGTTCATTACCGCTTCGTAGTGCTTGTAACCCGACAGTTTACCTTTATCTGAGATAGTCATCTCACACACCATACATAAACGGTCTACTTGAGGGTTCAATGAACACAGACCATTAGAAAGTACTTCAGGCAGCATTGGGACAACTTGCGATGGGAAATATACCGAGTTACCACGGTTAATCGCTTCTTTGTCTAGCGCAGTGTCTGGGCGAACGTAATAACTTACGTCAGCAATCGCTACCCAAAGACGCCAGCCGCCGCCTTTCTTCGCTTCACAGTAAACCGCATCATCAAAGTCACGTGCATCTTCGCCATCAATCGTGACTAATGGCAGTTTACGTAGATCAACACGCCCTTCTTTTGCTTCTTCAGGAACATGCTCGCCTAGGTTTACGATTTGCTTATCAACCGCTTCAGGCCACTCTTGTGGGATCTGGTGAGTACGGATCGCGATCTGCGTTTCCATACCCGGAGCCATGTTCTCGCCGAGAACTTCGGTCACTTTGCCCATCATGTTACGAGAACGACCACCGCGATCAGTAATTTCAATCACAACCACATTACCCATTCGAGCACCGCCTTTATGCTCAGTAGGGATCTGAATGTCATGACTAATACGTGAATCATCGGCAACCACATAAGAATGGCCGTACTCTAGGAAGAAGCGACCAACAAGTGGTGTTTTACGCTCTTCAAGAACACGTACTAAGCGCCCTTCACGACGACCTCGCTTACTGTTTTCAGTAGGCTGAGCCAATACATAGTCACCATGCATGATGGTTTTCATCTGGTGATGCGGCAACACGATATCGTTATCTTTACCAACACTGCCGTCTGGGCGAACCCAGCCATGACCGTCTTTATGACCAATCACATAGCCTTTAATCAGTTCCATCTTCTCCGGCAATGCGTAGCACTGACGACGAGTAAAGATTAGCTGTCCATCACGCTCCATTGCACGTAAACGACGACGCAGCCCTTCATATTGTTCCTCTCCAGCAAGACCCAAAGCTTCAAATAGATCGTTACGGTTCATCGGAATATTCGCTTCTGTTAGAAACGAAATAATGAACTCTCTGCTTGGTACTGGATTTTCGTAGTTTTTAGACTCTCGGTCTGCAAAGGGATCAACAGTGGTTGTAGCTGTCGTGTTTTCTGGCATCGGTGTGTTTTTTGACATAGGCGGGCCTGCTTAAGCAAGGAATGTATATACCCCTAGTATATCTGATGCTAGGGGTAAGCTACAGATATGCTTTGGAAAAGCCTCAAATAACCTCAGATTGATACATCTCTTCATTTTGTGAAACATCACTTCATAGCCATTGTCTCTCATCAAAATTTTGAGCAAACGATAAAACAAACGTTTGCGCCATGAATGAAATACACTATTATCCTGACACTTTACCAACTCCTGTTCTGAGTATTGATATGAAACTAAAACGCACCCTATTGGCTTCAGCAATGGCAAGTCTCGCTCTATTTCCATTCGCGAGTTCTGCGATGGAAAAAGCCGACCTAATGATTACCGATGCGATGGTTCTAACGATGAACCAAGACAAAACGGTATATGAAAGCGGCACTGTTGTTGTGAAAGACAACAAAATCATTGCTGTCGGCGATGCATCATTAGAGAAGCAATACCAAGCCAAGCAAGTGTTAGACGTGGATGGTGATATCGTGATGCCAGGTCTCATCAATACTCATACTCACGTATCAATGACCGTGTTTCGCTCGTTAGCCGATGATGTGCCTGATCGCCTTCACCGTTACATCTTCCCATTAGAGAAGAAGTTAGTGTCACGAGACATGGTGCGCATTGGCGCTAACCTAGGTAACGTCGAAATGGTTAAAGGCGGTGTCACGACTTACGCCGACATGTACTACTTCGAAGATGAAGTGGCGAAAACTGTCGATAAGATCGGTATGCGTGCCATTCTTGGTGAAACCGTTATTAAGTTCCCAGTCGCAGATGCGGCTAATGCTGAAGAAGGCATCCAATACGCGCTGAATTTCATTGAAGAATACAAAGACCACCCGCGTATCACACCAGCGTTTGCACCACACGCGCCTTACACCAACACCACAGAGATACTGCAGAAGATCTCTAAGCTCTCTCTAGAGCTCGATGTACCAGTAATGATTCACCTTGCAGAATCACACCGTGAAGAAGAGAAAATCGCCGAGCGTTCAGATGGGCTATCACCGGTTCAATACATGGACAGTATTGGCGCACTCAACAAAAACTTGGTGGGTGCACACATGATCCTCGTTGACGATCATGATATCGAACTGGTGAAAAAATCGGATATGGGTGTGGCTCACAACATGAGTGCTAACATCAAGTCAGCAAAAGGCGTATCACCGGCGCTTAAGATGTATGACGAGAACGTACGTATCGGTTTAGGTACCGATGGGCCAATGTCAGGTAATACACTGAGCACCATCGATGAGTTCAACCAAGTCGCTAAAGTACATAAGCTAGTTAATAAAGATCGCGCCGCGATGCCTCCGATCAAAGTGATCGACATGGCAACAATGGGCGCAGCAAAAGCGCTGCACATGGAAGATAAGATCGGTTCTCTTGAAGCGGGCAAGTTAGCCGACATCATAGTGATCGATACTAAAGCGCCAAACATGGTTCCGGTCTACAACCCATACTCGGCATTAGTTTACTCAGCTAACGCGGGTAACGTTCGCCATACGATCGTTGATGGTAAAATCATCATGCAAGACCGCGACATGCTAACGGTCGATGAAGATAAGATTCGCCAAGAAGCACTCGATTTCACTAAAGTCGTTCGTAAGACGGTGATTGAATCTGGTGAAGTTGTTCAGTAACGACTAAGACTAAATCGCTGCGCTTTCTGTTAACTCTAAAAAGCGGGTAAATCAAAACTGCTGATAAATCAAAAAATTGGTTAAACAAAAAAGCAGTTAAGATCAAAAAAGGCCTCATAGGTATTTACCTACGAGGCCTTTTTAATGTGGGTCAATCATTAACGAGTGCAGTCATTAATCATCAACTCTGATTCAATAATCGATCTTACCAGAACACATCTCGACGTTTTGCTCGCGCGATAATGTTGTCTGGCATTCTCTGTTCTAAACCACTTCTAAGCACAGTGATACGTTTATGCTGTCTTTGGTCAGCCGTCACCGAATTATACAACCAGCGATAAGCATCTTCATAATCTAGCGGGCTACCGTAATCTCGCAACAACAACTCAGCTAAGTGAATACTCGCACTTAGATTTCCCATAGACGCCGCTTCACGTAAATACGGAATCGCGCGCTCTTTGTCTTGTTGAACCAAAGTGCCTCGGGAGTAATAACGACCTAACTGCTCTAATGCAGCGGGTAGACCTTGATGCGCTGCGTTTTCCATATAGTAAAGACCAAGCTCTACATCTTGTGGAACACATACACCCCACGCCAACATATCACCGTATAAAAACTCATAAGAAGGCAAGCTAATACGCGTTGCACGCGCAACGATATCTTCCACTAGCTGGCACTTATCCGCCTTTACACGCTCAAGATGTTGATTATTTTCAATTAACTTAATCAGCTCAGCTTCTGTATATATTGGAACTGGGTCTCCCACTTCAGCCAAATTTGCATGACTCAAGGGTGAGCTCAGCGCCATTATCAATGAAGCTGCCACAATTCGTAGCTTCATACCTGCACTCAATTATCTGTCGCTAAAGTTATCTATTTCTTATTGGCTACCGAGGTAGACGTCAAAAATAGGGTGAACTTCACTTTCCATGATATCTGTATCGGCAACAACCTTGACGGCTTTAGACAAAACTTGCCGCTAATGGGCAATATTTTGCCTGATGACGTTTAAAAGATCATCACCCAAAGCTTAAGCTCTATATTGCAGGCATTAAAAAGCCGACTTAATAAAGTCGGCTTTTAGAAAACTATTTCATTATCAGAGCACTTTAATTACCACAGCACGGCTAGTGCCTGGTAATCACTCAGCGGGCATTATGCGCCGTATGGGTGAACCTTGATGATAGTTTCGTTACGATCTGGGCCAGTTGATACGATATCAATTGGAACGCCAGTTAGGTCTTCGATACGCTTGATGTAATCTAGAGCAGCTTGTGGAAGCGCGTCGATAGATTTAGCACCAAATGTGTTTTCAGACCAACCAGGCATTGTTTCGTAGATTGGCGTTGCTTCTTCGAATGACTCAGCAGCCATTGGAGAAACTTCTAGGATAGAACCATCTTTCATCTTGTAACCAGTACAGATTTTCAGTTCTTCTAGGCCATCTAGAACGTCTAGTTTAGTTAGACAGATACCAGATAGAGAGTTGATTTGGATTGCACGACGCATAGCAACGGCATCGAACCAACCAGTACGACGTAGACGACCAGTTGTTGCGCCAAATTCGTGGCCAACATCGCCTAGGTGCTTACCAACTGGGTCTTGCTTATCAAGGCCATCGTAAAGCTCAGTTGGGAATGGACCTGAACCAACACGAGTACAGTAAGCCTTAGTAATACCAAGGATGTAACCGATGTGACGAGGACCGAAACCAGAACCTGCAGCAACACCACCAGCAGTCGTGTTAGAAGACGTTACGTATGGGTAAGTACCGTGGTCGATATCTAGTAGCGTACCTTGAGCACCTTCGAACATGATCTTGTCGCCGCGCTTACGTGCTGCGTCTAGTTCGTCAGTTACGTCGATAACCATCGCAGTTAACATGTCTGCGTAGCTCATCGCTTGCTCAAGTACTTCTTCGTAGCTTACTGTTTCAGCTTTGTAGAAATGCTCTAGTTGGAAGTTGTGGAATTCCATAACTTCTTTTAGCTTCTCAGCAAATGCTTCTTTATCGAAAAGATCGCCAACGCGTAGACCGCGACGAGCAACTTTATCTTCGTAAGCTGGACCGATACCACGACCCGTTGTACCGATAGCTTTAGCGCCACGAGCGATTTCACGCGCGTTGTCGATAGCAATATGGTACGGAAGAATTAGAGGACAAGCTTCAGAGATGAAAAGACGTTCACGTACTGGAATACCGCGATCTTCAAGAGGTTTCATTTCTTTAAGAAGTGCGTCAGGTGATAATACTACACCGTTACCGATAACACATTTAACGTTATCGCGTAGGATACCTGATGGAATTAAGTGAAGAACGGTTTTTTCACCGTCAATTACAAGTGTATGACCTGCATTGTGACCGCCTTGGTAGCGAACCACGTATTTTGCATCTTCAGTTAAAAGGTCAACGATTTTACCTTTACCTTCGTCACCCCATTGGGTGCCTAGAACAACTACGTTATTTCCCATCTTTCCAATTTCTGTTGCTAATTAAAAATGGATTCTAGCACCGAATCACACTTCTTGCAGTCACTTTTTGTTCATAATCGACAAGGCTGTTCAAAAACAAATCAGTGAGAACTCAGGGCGGAACCGTAAAGATACTGATATCATTGTATTTTTATAAATATAGGGCAGTGTCATGTCTCATTCAATTTGGCTCGCAATTGGGCTTGTTCTTATCGTAGAGGGGCTTGGTCCCTTGATTGCACCAAACGGTTGGAGAAACATGGTTGCCCAGCTAAGCCAACAACCAGACTCTCAACTGCGCCGTATTGGCGGCTGTCTTGTTGTTGCTGGAGCGGTTATCGCTTTCATGACCCACGGCTAACCTTCCTTCTAGAAACCTACTCATTATTTCCTAAACCTTACCGGTACAAGTAAGAGGTTTACGCACTCACTATACCGATTGCGACTCACTATACCGATTGCGACTCACTATACCGGTTGTGACTCACGCATGAGCCTAACGCTCAAGGGGCCACCTGTCATGTAAAGGCATCGCAAGTCATCGTTAACAGCAGCATAGGCGATCGGCAGCAGCAACGTAGATAATCGGTAACAGCAGTATAGGTCCTCGGGGGTAACAACATGGTTAATCAACCGAAGCACCAAGCAAACTAGTCAGCTGATCAACTAATCAACTAATCAGCTAATCAGCTAATCAGCTAACAAGATAGGCTGATAAAAAGTGAAGCGACCAAAATAAACCAACAGAAAACAAAAAGGCTCCCATCAGGGAGCCTTTTGATTTTTAACGTACTTTGTTATCTAAACTTGAGTCAGCTTTTGAATAACAAATTAGCTTATTTTGCTGCTGGTACACCGCTTGATTGATTCATGTATCGGAAGAAGTCTGTCTTCGGATCCAATACTAGAATATCGCTCTTATCGCTAAATGATGTCTCATAAGCTTGCAGTGAACGCATAAAGCCATAGAACTCAGGATCTTTGCTGTACACATCAGAGTAGATCTTCGCCGCTTCTGCATCAGCATCACCACGAGTCACTCGAGCAGTACGGTCAGCTTCAGCAAGAACAGTCGCTACTTCTAGCTCAGCTTGAGCACGGATAACTTCTGCTTTCTCACGACCTTGAGAACGGTGTCTACGAGCAACCGATTCACGCTCTGCACGCATACGGCGGTAGATAGATTCACTGATTTCGTCAGGAAGGTTAATCTTCTTCATTCGGAAATCAACAACTTCAACACCCAAATCAGCCATCGCACTTTCTGCCGTTCCAGACAAAACGTTCGCCATAACTTTATCTCGTTCACCATCAATCTCTAGTGCTTCTTTAGCGGCTTCAGTTGTTACTTCTTCGCTATCAACACTATCAGGTAGTACGTCTTTGTTACGCGGGCCTGAAACGATTTGCTTGATCTCGCGAGAACCGATTTCAGAACGAAGAACATCTGTCACTTTACGCTCAAGAAGTGCTTCTGCCGTCAAGATATTGCCGCCACCCGTACTCAGATAAAAACGTCCAAAATCAGCAATACGCCATTTTGCGTAAGTATCAATTAGAACGTCTTTTTTCTCTGATGTTACGAAACGGTCTGAACGACCATCCATCGTTTGAATACGCGCATCAAGTACTTTAACGCGATCAAACAACGGCATCTTAAAGTGTAGGCCTGGTTCATAGATTCGTGATACGCCGTTGTCATCGAGAACTCGACCAAAACGAATTACCATGCCACGTTCGCCTTCTTGAATCACAAATAGTGACATCAATAGAAGGGCAATCGTCACAACTAAAACAGGGATCATTAACTTACGCATTATTAGTATCTCCCTTGACGTGAACTGTCTGAACGAGTTGTAGAGCTAGACTTTGGATCCGCTTGAGTTTCTAACTCAATTTGATCGTAAGTTGATGGAGCTTTTGTCGAGCGTTTACCCGATTGGTCTCCACCTTGAGCGCCTAGCTTATCAATTGGTAGGTACAACAAGTTACCACTTGATTCTGAATCAATCAGAACTTTAGATGTGCTTGAGTACACTTTTTCCATTGTATCTAGGTACATACGGTTACGTGTTACTTCAGGAGCAGCTTGGTATTCAGGTAAAAGTTTCTCGAATTGAGCAACCTGACCCAAAGCACCATTAACAATACGCTCAGAATAACCCACCGCTTCTTTCTTCAAACGCTCAGCTCGACCTGTTGCTTTTGGAATAATATCATTACGGTAAGCTTCAGCTTCACGTTCGAAACGCTCTTCATCCTCACGAGCTGCGATAGCATCATCAAATGCATCTTTCACTTGCTCAGGTGGACGCGCTGATTGGAAGTTCACGTCAACAATAAGAATACCCATATCGTAGCTATCAATAATACGATTCAGCTCTTCTTGAGTGCTTTGACGAATCTGCTGACGACCACTTGTTAGGATACTATCCATTAGTGAGTCACCAATTACCGCACGAAGCGCAGAATCGGTTGCTTGGCGTAAACTGTCGTCCGCGTCCGTTACACGATACAAGTACTTGTACGGGTCAGAAACACGGTATTGAACACCCATTTCAACGGTCACAACGTTTTCATCTTTCGTTAGCATCGTGCCAGAAGCACGTAGAGAACGAATCGCTTGAACGTTAACCAGTTGCTCATCTTTGATTTCATCGATGAAGCGTGGGTGCCAGTTAAGGCCAGGTTCTTCGATACGGTCGAATTGACCCAGTCGAAGTACAACGGCTCTTTCTGCTTCGCCAACGGTGTAGAAACCAGCGAAGAACCAGATAGCAATCGCAATGACAGCAATGACACCAAAGCCAATCGCACCGCCACCACCAATAGATGGCCCTTTACCGTTGCCACCTTTTTTACCAAACTTGCCACCTAACTTTTGACTTAGTTTACTAAACACTTCGTCTAAGTCTGGCGGTCCTTGATCTCGGCCGCCGCGATTATTATTCTTACCCCAAGGGTCGTTATCGCGGCCGTTATTATCGCCGTTGTTGTTATTTCCAGGCTCATTCCACGCCATTAGAAAGCTCCATCATTTGATATGACGTTATACTGTAGCAGTCTCTTTGGTAACGATAAAGTCACCTAAGAGCGCCCCTTCTCTTTTTTCAAGTTTAGACCAATCTATTTGTTGCATTCGGATATCTATCAACAAGTTACCATTTTCATCATACTCTTCCTGTTGAATACATTTCATCTGGAAAAATAAACTACGAACACGGCCTTGATGTTGATGTGGAATACACAAACGGAATTGAACCATTTGACTTGCTAAACGCTCGGTTAAAGCTTCAAACAACAGTTCAATACCTACTCCTTCCATTGCAGAAACCCAAACAGCGCGTGGAGCGCCCTCTTCGTCTCTTTCAATTCGAGGTTTTTGGTCTTCCATGCAGTCAATTTTATTCATGACTACAAGGGTTGGCACTTCATGAGCATCGATTTCTTCTAATACATCATGAACAGCCTGAATATTCTCACGAAAGCGGTCATCACTGGCATCAACAACATGTAACAAAATGTCAGCTTCTTGCGTCTCTTGTAACGTTGCCTTAAATGCAGCGACCAAATCGTGTGGTAGATGACGGATAAAACCTACGGTGTCTGCGAGAATTGCAGGCCCTACATCTGCCAAATCAATCTTACGTAGTGTTGGGTCTAGGGTTGCAAACAGTTGGTCTGCAGCATAAACACCCGCACTGGTAATGCGATTGAAAAGTGTTGATTTCCCTGCGTTGGTATAGCCAACCAAAGAAATAGTTGGGATTTCAGCTCGATTTCGAGCACGTCGTCCTTGTTCACGTTGCTTAGCCACTTTCGCTAAACGACGCAGTATTGCCTTTATACGGTCACGCAACAAACGGCGATCGGTTTCCAGTTGAGTTTCACCTGGACCACGAAGACCAATACCACCTTTCTGCCTTTCAAGGTGAGTCCAACCACGAATCAGTCGAGTAGAGATATGACGAAGCTGAGCGAGCTCAACTTGTAGCTTACCTTCGTGAGTTCGTGCACGCTGTGCAAAGATATCTAAGATCAAACCCGTGCGATCAATCACACGACATTTACACAACTGTTCGAGATTTCGCTCTTGGGCAGGAGAGAGAGAGTGGTTAAACACCACGATTTCAGCCCCAGTCAGCTGAACGGCTTGAGCGATTTCTTGGGCTTTACCTTCTCCAACGTAGTATTTAGGGAGCGGGGATTGGCGGCTACCAGTAATCACTTGTAGCGTTTCTACCCCTGCTGAGGAGACCAGCATTTCACATTCGCTTAGGTCTTCCCATTCTCCCTCTTGCGTGAAGTTGATATGAACAAGTACGGCTCGCTCGCCGGATTCATAACGGTCAAACAAGCAACCAACTCCTTATTACAGCGTGTGCTGTATTTGTTGAACGATTAATCTTCAGTCTTCTCTGGACGATCAGATGGCGCACGTTGTTGCTCGCCGCTGTGGTGACTAACTGCACGAGCAGGAACCACAGTAGAAATCGCATGCTTGTAAACCATTTGGTTTACCGTGTTCTTCAATAAGATCACGAATTGATCGAAAGACTCGATCTGACCTTGCAGCTTGATGCCGTTCACAAGATAGATAGAGACTGGAATGCGCTCACGACGGAGTGCATTCAGGAATGGGTCTTGTAGCGATTGCCCCTTAGCCATTTTATTTTCCTTATTTGTATTTTGTTGTAATTATTTAGCTAGCGGTGCACAAAAAGGTGCGGCCTTTGCCTCTGAGCTAAATGAATAAAAAAACTCCGTTGTTATTGAAAGGCTGTGATTTTTTAAAAGCCTCAATAACGGATCCTTTCCAGAGTATATTCACGCAAAAACGATCACATTATACACAGCAATACTAATCAGATGCTATTGCATCTGAAAGAGTTTCTAACGCTTGATCAATGTTTTCGCTATCTAACCAAGTTAAATCATCCCAACTGCGCAACCAGGTGATTTGTCGCTTGGCCAACTGACGAGTTGCACAGACACCACGGAAAACCGCTTCGTCCAAATCACAATTCCCGTCTAAATAATCCCACATCTGCCTATAGCCGACGCATCGGATCGATGGTAGCTCCGGGTGAAGATCTTCTCTGGCGTGTAACGCCTTCATTTCCTCTTCAAAACCCGCCTCAATCATCTTCTCGAAACGTAGTTCAATACGGCGATGGAGTTCAGTCCTTTCCTTGGGAGCTATAGCAAATTGTTTTACACGAAATGGCAGGCTATCGCCTTTCGTTTGAGTTAGCTCAGTTAATGTTTTACCCGAAATTCGATAAACTTCCAATGCCCTTGAAAGCCTTTGTGGATCATTTGGGTGTATTCTTTCAGCGGATACGGGATCTATCTCTCTTAATTGATCATGCAGAGCCTGCCAACCTTGTTCGATAGATTCTGCTTCAATCTGCTGACGAATCTCTTTATCTGCCGCGGGTAGTGGCGATAAACCTTCCAGCAATGCCTTGTAGTACAGCATTGTGCCACCAACAAGTAGCGGGATTTTGCCTTCCGCTACAATCTTATTCATTTCATTGATCGCATCACGACGAAAATCTGCCGCAGAATACGCTTCGCTTGGATCCAGAATATCAATCAAGCGATGAGGCGCGAGCGCGAGCTCTTCCGCGTCTGGTTTAGCGGTGCCAATATCCATGTCTTTGTAGATCAATGCCGAATCCACACTGATGATTTCTACTGGGTATTTCTGGCGTAAGCGGATAGCTAAATCTGTTTTTCCTGATGCCGTAGGGCCCATTAAAAACAACGCTAAAGGTAATTTTTCAGTCATGATATTTTGTATTTGTTTCTCTGTTAGAGCGCTTTATAAAAAAGGGCTTTGTGTCGCGACGTATTCAGCTAAAAAGACAAATGCCATCGCGAAAAAGTTAAACCGTAAACGCGGCTATGGTCGCTGAAAAGTCGATAGGATTGACAAACTCTGGATCATCTAATGGAAGTAGACCATGCCAAAGCTGTTCAAGTTCCCCAACTAGTTGAACCGCTTCAGATAAAGTGTAGTCGCTTTTTACTTGTGCCGTTTGAATCCCGATCCAGTTGACCAATGATGGCAACATATCGTTAAAAACAGTATCTGCGTGATTATCGACAATCTGAGCGTTTAATGAAGCCGCGTAAGATAACAGATCTGGGATCAAAATTTGTAAGTTTTGCTGCCTCAAAGGAGAAGGCACGCCCATCACCATTACCGCTTCACTGTTTCGCGCCTTAAGCTCAATCCCCAATAACGCCAGTGTTTGGCTCAACGCCTTAGCAACCTCGACAAGTTCACTACCAAGCTTAATTGATAAAGGCACCAATAGCGGTTGGCTTTTTAACGCCCCTTCTCGAGTATCAAGTTGGCCAATCACACGTAGCAATTCTGCTTTGGCTAGAGACAGCAATACGCTGCCGTTTTTGTTTCCCATTACCAAATATTGGCGTTCCACTACCGAGACGGCTTTGCCTAAGTCCGTCACAGGTGCTCTTGGCTTTGAATGAACAGGATTCTGTTGAGCGGGCTTAGCTTCTATATTTTCTCTATTTTCTCTGGTTCCTACTGGTGCCACATGCTCTTGAGGAGATGATGGAGCTACAACTTGATCATCAAAATCTGGCGTTTTCAGAAGCTCTTTGTAGGCTTTCACTTCTCGCTTAGAGGGTGCGGGGTCACCATGATGCTGATGTGGCTCTTTCTCTTTTTTAGGTTCAGGTCGAGACTCGATCCACTCTTGGCGAGGAGAACCCGTAAAACTGGTGTCGCGAGCAGACGAGCCTATGTTAGATGAAGAACCTCGGCTAGGTGACGAGCCTTGATTAGATGACGAACCTCTGCTAGACGATGAACCTCGGTTGGCTGTTGAGCTATAGTGTTGTCCACCATCATTAACGCCGTATTGAGGCTGATCATTCGCTTGTTCAGACTCAGCCTTTCTTGGGTATGAAGGCGTTTGATCAATAGCATGTCGCGCCCTTTCAGATGGAGGGCTTTGATCAAATGCTGGGTTTTGATCTGAATAAGCAGGGACAGCGCTTTCTTGCGTAGGGTAACTCGTCGCATCACTAGATTCAGGAATTGCATTATCTTGCTGATAATTCGTTGCTTCTGATTGATGAAACGCAGACTGCTTGATTGGTACCGCATTAATCTGTTTGCTTTGAGCGAGTCCATCACTCAATGCCTGATAAATGAAATCATGCACAAGGCGAGCTTGGTGGAAACGCACTTCATGTTTTGCAGGGTGAACATTCACATCCACCTGATGCGGGTCTAATTCAATAAACAGTACATAAGTTGCGAATTGGTCTGGACGCAGGCTAGTCTCATAGCTTTGACGAATCGCATGATTGATCAGCTTGTCACGCATCATACGACCATTCACATAGCAGTATTGCAGATCGCTTTGTTGTCTTGCTCCTTCTGGCGTGGTGATCCAGCCATGAAGTTTTAGGCCTTGATGCTCAAGTTCGATCTTAAGCATATGACGAACAAAAGGATTGCCACATACCGCAGCGATGCGTTTTTCTGCTTGAACGTCTGTTTTAGCCGCGCGGTACTGACGAATCATTTTGCCGTTATGACGAAGGTTAATCGTCACATCAAAGCGACTCAATGCGATGCGTTTAAGCAGCTCATCGATATGCGTGAATTCGGTTTTCTCGGTGCGTAAGAACTTGCGGCGTGCTGGCGTATTGAAGAACAGATCCAACACCTCGACCGAAGTACCAATGGGATGCGCAGCAGGCTGCAGTTTTACCTGCATGTCACGGCCTTCACTGTGTGCTGCCCAAGCTTGATCTTGAGTGGCAGGGCGTGAAGTCATGGTTAAGCGCGCAACAGAGCTGATACTCGCCAACGCCTCACCACGAAAACCAAGGCTGACGATCGCCTCGAGGTCATCCAGTGTATGAATCTTAGAGGTCGCATGACGGCTTAATGCCAAAGCAAGTTCATCTTTAACGATGCCCTTACCGTTGTCACGAACACGAATCATCTTGGCGCCACCTTTCTCGATATCGATATCGATACGTGTGGCACCTGAATCCAAACTGTTCTCAACCAACTCTTTCACAACAGAAGCGGGTCTTTCTACCACTTCACCTGCTGCGATTTGGTTCGCTAACCGAGCTGGCAGTATTTTGATCGTCATATGTATAGTTACCTTACTGCCATTAATGGAAACATGTCTTCGTTAAAAAGATTACTTGTGCGGAATAATCAACACCTGCCCGACAGCTAGGCCATCAGATCGTAGATTATTTGCTTTACGGATAGAATCAACACTCACACCGTACTTAGAGGCAATCTTGCCAAGATAATCACCTCTTGCGACTTTGTGCTTTCGCAAAGGCAATGCTTTGACATCGTGGGTGACTCGGAGCTTCTGCCCGACTCTAAGCGTATCACTGCGTAGATTATTCTCTCGTTTAATCGCAGCAACCGTAACATCATATTTTTTAGCGATGCCTCCAAGGTACTCGCCTGACTTAACCACATGCGTCACCGTTTTACGGTTTGTTGTGGTCGAGGTTTGCGAACCTGAACTTGGAACCTTCAAAGTTTGACCTATTGCTAAGCTCGTCGACTTCAAGCCATTTAACTTCACTAGCGCTTGTGTGGATGTCCCATACTTCTTAGCAATCACAGACAACGATTCACCACGCTTCACTTTATGCTGACCAGTAGAGTTAGACGGCACTGTCGCGTTTGAAAGAATAATCCCTTCTGGTGGGTTCGCTTTCAAATACTTAACAACCGCTTTAGTCACAGCACGAGCAAGCTTATCTTGATGCGAACGTTGGAAAAGAAGCTTTTCTTCAGTCGGGTTCGAGATAAAGCCAGTCTCTACTAATACCGATGGTATCTGTGGTGAACGTAATACGGCCAAACTGGTGTTAATCGGCTTGCTGTTATGCAGCTTAGCGACCTTGCCCATTTCAGATAAAATGGTCGTTGCCAGTTTATAGCCCTCTTTTTGAGAGTGGCTAAACTGCAGATCAAGCAGCGTTTGGTTTACGTTCTTATCATCAGTATTGCCAGTGAAAGCCGCACCGCTACCACCCAGCAATTCTGATTGTTTCTCTTTATTCTCAATCCAGCGAGAAATCTCAGTATTCGCTCGTCGAGTATTCAACACAAATACCGAACCACCTCTTGGTTGAGGCGTTGTAAAGGCATCGGCGTGAATAGAGATAAACAAGTGCGCCTCATTTTCACGAGCGATCGCAACACGTCGGTTAAGGTTTACAAAGTAGTCGGCATTACGCGTTAAGCGTGTCTTGATACCCGGAACGGCATTCAACTGTGCAGCAAGCTTGCGAGAGATACTCAGAGTCGCATTCTTCTCATATTTACGAGAAGGACCAATAGAGCCTGGGTCTTCACCACCATGACCAGGGTCAATCACAATAAGAACATCTCGCTGGCGCTTAACTTGGTTAATGTTCTTACTTACCGTTGGCTTGCTCGGCGTCGATGTTCCTTTGCTTGCCGCACCATGAGGGAAGTCAATCACCAGACGATGACCGTACTGACCTCCCGGTGTTGGGTTGAGTTTAAACAAATCGGCTTTAGAGGATTTCTTTAACTCGAAAACTAAGCGAAAAGTATTTTTGTCCGGTGGAGAGCTCTTACGAACTTTCGTCAGAACAGGGCTATCCTTCACCACAACAGGTAACTGGGTCGCAAGGCCGGTATGTTTCAAATCGACAACTAAGCGACTCGGGCTACTCAAAGTGAAATAGCTAAAGTCGGCTTCGGATTTAAGATCGATAACCACACGAGTTTCTTCAGGTGAAGGCCAAACCCTCAACCCTTTCAGTGAGTTCGCAGAAACAAGTGAAGAAAACAATAAAGAGAAAACAGTAGCTACCATTGCTACTGTTGAAAAAAGGCGTCTAGAAATCAACATAACTCCAACTGACTGAGTAAGCGCTGTCCGTATTCACTATTAGCGGTTAAAGAAACAATACGGTGATCGTCTTGGTAACGAATATCAATGTCCAAATCCGCTTCTGGTAGCATCCCATAACCTTTTTCAGGCCATTCAACCAAACAGATAGCGTCCGGAGTAAAGTAATCACGAATTCCCATGAACTCTAACTCTTCAGGGTCGGCTAGGCGATAAAGATCAAAGTGATACACCTGCCAATCTGCAAGTTGATAAGGTTCAACTAGAGTATACGTTGGGCTCTTTACATTTCCTTGATGGCCAAGTGCTTTTACAAAGCCACGACTGAACGTCGTTTTGCCTGCGCCAAGATCACCATGCAGATAAATAGTCGTCTGCTGTGAGCAAAGATTAGAAAGCTCCGTTCCTAATTGAATCGTTGCTTGTTCATCTTTCAAAGTAAATTGTTTCGTGCTCATGAATACGTTCTCTAAAAATCGATCGTTGACTATATAAAAATCAAAAGAACAAGAATAGTAAACCGTGATGCTTTTGGGAGACAAGCACTCAAGTGTAAGTTCTATGAAAAATACTGCTCAAAACACGTCTGTTCTGGTCAATACCACTAAGATCCGTTAAGATCCGCCCCCATTTTTGCCGAACCTAATTTTAATTAGCCTTATCTCTAATTGTAAAACAGAGAAAATAAGAATTAAGAATGAAGCCATGAATCTAGACCATCTTGCTGAAAAAATTAAAATCTGGGGGAAAGAGTTAGGCTTTCAAAAAGTTGGCATCTGTGATGTCGATTTAAGTGAACACGAAGCCCCTCTTCAAGCATGGCTAGATGCTGGCAATCACGGCGAAATGGATTGGATGGCTCGACATGGCATGATGCGAGCTCGCCCTAATGAGCTTCATCCTGGCACCATTCGAGTGATCAGCGCCCGAATGAACTACCTACCACCAGAAGCTCAGTTTGCCTCTAACCTAAGCGATACCACTCAAGGCTATATCAGCCGTTATTCTTTAGGCCGCGATTATCACAAATTGTTCCGTAACCAGTTGAAAAAGCTGGGACAAAGAATTGAGAAAGAAGTCGAAGGTTTAGACTCGCGTCCTTTCGTGGATTCAGCGCCTATTTTAGAAAGGCCGCTTGCTCAAAAAGCAGGGCTTGGATGGACAGGGAAGCATTCGCTAATTTTAGATAAAGACGCGGGGTCTTGGTTCTTCCTAGGAGAACTGCTCGTTAACATCCCTCTCCCAGTAGATACGCCAAGTATCGATGAGTGCGGGAAATGTACCGCATGTATCACTTCTTGCCCAACGGGTGCCATTATTGCTGATGGCGTAGTCGATGCTCGAAAATGTATTTCGTACTTAACCATTGAATACGATGGCGTCATACCTGAAGAGTATAGAGACGCAATTGGTAACCGTATCTACGGTTGTGATGACTGCCAGTTAGTTTGCCCGTGGAATCGCCATGCCGAACTCACAGAGCAAAAAGACTTTCATCGCAGAGAAGATTTTCAAGAAGCCGATCTGGTTTCACTTTCAAGTTGGGACGAAGCAACCTTCCTGAAGAAAATGGAAGGCTCAGCAATAAGACGCATCGGCCACACCCAGTGGTTGCGCAATATCTTTGTTGCTATGGGCAATGCGCCATTTCAACAACGCATTGTTGAAACACTGGAATCTCATCAAGGCAAAAACGACATGTTGGATGTGCATATTGAGTGGGCTTTGGAAAAACAACTACAGCAGTTGCCGAATGCCAGTAACATCCAAGAAGGCAAGAATAAAGTCTCCACCAAAAAGCACAGACTTATCCGTATCGTGGAAAAAGGACTACCGAGAGACGCCTAGCCTTTAGGTACCAACGATTGGCGGACTAACGGACGCCAACAGTCCAAGATTTAAGACAACTCGTTGCACATAATTTTAGAACAATGTTTGACCTTGTTCTCAATTTTAACAATGTGGAAAAAATTCAGATCTCTCGTAAACTTCCGACACCCTCACAAAGTTAAACACAGTAGCGATAAATGATTAAGATCAAAAAACAATAAGTTAACGATCTTTTGTCAAATTCAAGATGAGTAGTCAACTTGATAAAAAACAACAAGTTACGATCGCCTCAATTCAGCTAATATATTGAAAACAAGAAAGATCTTTTAGAGATATGTAAAGAATTAAGCCTGAAATAACTTTATCAACCAAGTTATCCACATCCGACTTATTGTGGATAAGTCTGTTTATAGATGTGAAAAACCTCAAGTATCTGCTTCAGAGACCTGATGTTTACTAGCATTCCAGTTGCTAAGAAAAATTTAAGACAAAAAAATATCCACCATGATGGAGGATTATTTGCTTTTTGGGGGGATTATGCTTCGCAGCATTAAAGAAAGAGCGTGACCTTTAAGGTCGCCTTTAAACTCTGTGATCTAAAGAAGAACACGGTGGCTTAAAGAATCTTAATAACTTTTTAAGAAGAAAGCTGGAGCGATACATCGGGTTCGAACCGATGACCTCAACCTTGGCAAGGTTGCGCTCTACCAACTGAGCTAGTATCGCATTAGTTAACCGTTAATCCTGTCTGCTAAGAAGCTAAGAGCTTACTGCAAGGCAGTGACCAACGTGTAACTGTAATGTGGTTGCGGGAGCCGGATTTGAACCGACGACCTTCGGGTTATGAGCCCGACGAGCTACCAAACTGCTCCATCCCGCGTCCGGATGCATTGTTTAAGTCAATGAGTCTATTTCCCAACAT
>NZ_CAWQUW010000066.1:54631-267790 GCF_963898195.1 Vibrio sp. L3-7
ATTGTTTAAGTCAATGAGTCTATTTCCCAACATCAATCCTAAGAAAGAAATTGGAGCGATACATCGGGTTCGAACCGATGACCTCAACCTTGGCAAGGTTGCGCTCTACCAGCTGAGCTAGTATCGCAATCTGAAACGTCTTTCGTCGTTCAGGGCTGCGAATTATAAGAGCATTTTTTTGTGATGCAAGTCCTTAATGCAAAAATCAGTAAGTTTTTACTCAACTGCTGAAAAAGCACACAAATTTGCAAAAAAAACAACTCTTATGTCCCTGAAAAGTTAGACAAACGTGATCATTTGATCAGATTAAATGTTAATAATCGTTTTTCGGTAGTACTGCAGCTCAGCGATCGACTCTCGAATATCATCCAATGCGAGATGACTTCCCGACTTTGAAAAACCATCTAGGATTTCAGGTTTCCAACGGCGAGTAAGCTCTTTCAGAGTACTAACATCAACATAACGGTAATGGAAATACTCTTCCAATTCTGGCATGTGCTTGTATAAGAAACGACGGTCTTGGCCAATGCTGTTGCCACAAATAGGCGATTTACCTTTTGGTACCCACTTCTCAAGAAACTCAATCGTTTGTTGAATTGCGTCCTGCTCTGAAACAGTGCTTTCTTGAATTCGCTTCACTAAACCGCTGCCAGTATGAGTTGTCGTGCACCACTCATCCATCTTGTCCAGTTCGCTCTGAGGCTGGTGAATGGCCAAAACAGGCCCTTCAGCCAGGATGTTGAGCTCACTATCTGTAACGATAGAAGCAATTTCAATAATTTTATGAGTTTCAGGATCAAGTCCGGTCATCTCTAGATCAACCCAAATAAGGTTCTGATCGCTAAAGGACATAAGGCGTCGCCTATTTGTTTATGTATAAAAGAGGTACTATACCCAAATAACTATACTCAAACTAGCTTTAGGGCCATCGAAATCAGTGGTACCAACAACATCCCGTTTGAGTCCTCAATCATCAAGTTAGATGTGTTAAGTGAAAAATTGTGGCTAAAAAAAAGAAGTTAACCAAAGGTCAGGTACGTCGCGTACGTAGCAACCAGAACAAGCGACTCAAGAAAGAAGATTCTATCCAGTGGGATGAGAACATGCTTGGCGGAACAAAGAGTGGACTCGTTATTACACGCTTTGGCCAACATGCCGATATCGAAGATCTTGAAACCAACGAAGTTCACCGTTGTAACTTACGCCGTAGTATCGAAACGTTAGTTTCCGGAGACAAAGTCATTTGGCGCGCAGGACTTGAATCAATGGCTGGCATTTCTGGTGTTGTAGAAGCTGTTGAACCTAGAACGTCAATGCTAACTCGCCCTGATTACTACGACGGCCTAAAACCGGTTGCTGCTAACGTTGACCAAATGGTTATCGTATCTGCTGTACTACCGGAGCTATCACTTAATATCATCGACCGCTACTTAATTGCCTCTGAAACCGTCAACATCGCACCACTTGTGGTTCTCAATAAAGTCGACCTACTCACTGAACAGCAAATTGCGGAATACCGCGAAACGCTGAAAATATACGAGAAAATCGGCTATAAAGTGATGTTCGTGAGTAAAGAGTCTGGCTACGGCATCAAAGAGTTGGAAGCCGAACTGAAAGATCGTATCAACATTTTCGTTGGTCAATCTGGCGTGGGTAAATCCAGCGTAGTGAATGCACTAATGCCAACATTAGACATTGAAGAAGGCGCCGTTTCTGAAAACTCAGGACTGGGTCAACACACGACGACTGCGGCGCGTTTGTATCACTTCCCTTCTGGTGGTGATCTTATCGATTCCCCAGGGGTACGTGAATTCGGCCTATGGCATTTAGAACCCGATGAAGTCACTGATGCTTTCATTGAATTCAAGCCATACCTTGGTGGTTGTAAATTCCGTGACTGTAAACACAATGACGACCCAGGATGCCTTCTACGTGAAGCCGTTGAAGACGGTAAAATTAGCCGCTTACGTTTTGCTAGCTACCATCGCATTATTGAAACAATGGCTGACAACAAAGATAACCGTCAGTACTCACGAAGCAAGAAAGCCGATCTCTAATCGCGTTTTTGTGAACAAATGTGTGCATTTACTGACAATTGGCGCGAATTTAAGTAACATCTCGCGCCCTAAACCGTCATCGACAGATTTAATTGAAAAACAATTAGCATTGGAAAATTAATACAATGGATAAGATTAAAGTTGGATTGCAGTACTGGATCCCACAGCATGGGCTAACTCGCCTAGTCGGTAAACTGGCATCTGCTAAAGCGGGTGGCTTAACGACAGCGATCATCAACTGGTTCATCAAGCAATACAAAGTAAACATGGATGAAGCTCTGCATAGCGATCCCAAACACTTTAAAACATTCAATGAATTCTTCGTACGTGAATTGAAAGAAGGCATGCGCCCTATCGCAGAAGGTGACTCTGTTATTGTTCACCCTGCTGATGCACGTGTAAGCCAGTTTGGCCCAATTACTGACGGTCAACTGATTCAAGCTAAAAACCATAACTACTCAGCTCGTGAGCTATTGGGTGGTGATGCTGCTCTAGCGGATGAATTTAAAGACGGCGAATTCGCAACGCTTTACTTGTCGCCAAGTGATTACCATCGCGTGCACATGCCATGTGACGGCACACTGCGTCAGATGATCTACGTTCCGGGTGACCTTTTCTCAGTTAACCCGTTAACGGCAGAGAACGTTCCAAACCTATTCGCACGTAACGAGCGTGTGGTTTGTATCTTTGATACTGAGTTTGGCCCAATGGCACAAGTGCTGGTTGGCGCAACTATCGTTGGCAGCATCGAGCAAGTATGGGCTGGCACCATTACTCCACCTCGTGGTAACTCAGTTTACAAGTGGGATTACCCTGCACAAGGTGATACAGCCGTCGTCTTGAAGAAAGGCGAAGAGATGGGCCGCTTTAAGCTTGGTTCAACGGTTATCAACCTGTTCGCTAAAGACGCAATCAAGTTTGACGAAACGATGCAAAATGGTGAGAAAACCGTTCTAGGCACCCCTTTCGCGCATATTGCGGGCAAAGACGTTGAAGTAAATGAAGAGACTGCTGAAGCTGTTGATTCAACAGAGAACACAGACCAAGCATAACTTCCTGAGTTAACTTAGTAAGCTTTAAGGGCGCGTTAGTTTTCTATTTTTAGAGAATAGCGCGCCTTTTTCTTATCTAGTTCGAGACATTTCCCTTCAAGATTTCAACAAATCTAACTATCGATAACCTTATTCTCAACGAGCAGTACGTCGAATTACCTCATAAAAAGATTGACCAAAAACAAAACAACTGTCGAAACCTTAAACAACTTTCCGATTTTACAACCCGTCTCCAAGTACCAAAAAACCAGATAACTTACTCTATTTGAAGATATTTTATTCATAGGGTCTTTGTACATGCCTAAACTCAATGTTGGCGTTCTGGCCAAGCTGTTGATTTGTTTTGCGATTCCCTTGGGCGTGTTATTCATGCCGATAGATTCAATACCAATCGATGATCTCACGCTGATTCAACACCGCTTGTTGGCTATATTCTTGTTGGCCGCTCTACTGTGGGTGCTTGAACCTGTTCCGGTATTCGCCACTTCCATTTTGATCATAGCACTTGAACTTGTGATGATTTCTGACAAAGGCTTACACCTATTTAGAAACCCACCAGCGGGACACGATCTCGGTGAGTTAATCAAATATACCGACATATTCGGTGCATTTTCGTCACCAATCATCATCCTCTTCATGGGTGGTTTCGCTCTCGCGATATCGGCATCTAAGTACGAACTCGACAACAACTTAGCACGAGTATTGCTCAAACCATTTGGTACAGAACCGCGCTTCATTATGCTCGGCTTAATGCTGATCACCGCCGTGTTCTCAATGTTCATGTCAAATACCGCCACAACGGTAATGATGCTCGCGCTGCTAGGTCCAATCGTGGCGTCTGCGCCAAAAGGCGACATGGGGATTAAAGCGCTCGTGTTGTGTATTCCAATTGCTGCTAACACCGGTGGTATCGCGACACCAATCGGTACACCGCCCAATGCCATCGCACTGCAATACCTGACGGGTGAGAACAGTATCGACTTCCTAAGCTGGATGATGATGGGCTTGCCCTTTGTGATCATTCAACTGACCATCGCTTGGTTCCTTCTACAGAAGTTTTTCCCGTCCAAGGAAAGAAACATGGTGCTCAAGCTTGATGGCCAATTTAGAAAAAGCTGGCGTGCGATTGTGGTTTACGTCACCTTCGCCGCCACTATCCTATTGTGGATGACCACCAAACTGCACGGCATGAACACCTATGTGGTGTCTATCATTCCACTGGCGGTGTTTACTCTCACCGGTATCATGGGCAAAGAAGAGCTTAAGCTGATTAACTGGGATGTATTGTGGCTAGTAGCCGGTGGTATTGCGATTGGTATAGGACTAGATAAAACAGGCTTAGCCGTGGCACTCGCACACGCGATTGATTATGAGTCGCTCTCACCAACGGCGGTAGTGCTAACGTTATCCATCGTATGTTGGTTAATGGCGAACTTCATGTCAAACACCGCAACGGCCAACTTACTGATGCCGATCGCCGCTGCGATTGGTGCATCAATGGAAAGCTTGGTTGCGATAGGAGGCCTGCAAGGACTACTGGTTGTGGTCGCTTTCTCTGCATCGCTAGGTATGATTTTACCCGTATCGACACCACCAAACTCGTTGGCCTACTCGACCGGGCTTATCGAAAGTAAAGACATGGCGAAGATGGGGATTATCTTAGGGATTGTCGGCTTGCTGATGGTCTACCTCGCACTGTTTATTATCACTTAGCACGTTAGCTTATTATCACCTAACACGTTAACTTTTCACTACAACCCTCCAGATAGCAATCATGATTTCGCTATCTGGAGGGTTTATCAGTTTTTAATCGATAGATAATTGTGATTCTACTTCACGGTTTATTAAAAATAACGATAAGTCATTTTAAATTTTTGATTTTAAACACATTTACCAACATCAAGACAACGGCACTATACACGCATCAGAGACACACCAATTCACCATCAAGTACGTCACTGTAATTAGGTTTTTGTCTAATAGAGAGGAATAGACCTTGAGACATACTATTAAATTTAAAATTCAGATCGCCATTGCGGTCATTATTGCCGTCGTAAGTGGCGCTCAAGCTTGGATATCGGTTACTCAACTCAATCAAGAGACTGAAGTAGCGATCAACCAAGAAATGAAAAATGTTAGCGTTGGCACGACGAATTACATTGCCGATTGGCTCTCAATCCGCAGCGATATGATGCTTGCTAATGAATCTACGATTTCAAATAATAGTAACTCTGACCGCGAGTTATTGATCACCAAGCAAGCCGGACAATTCCTGTCTGTATATGCAGGGTTCAGCGATGGCACTATCGCTTATGGCGACAAAGGTGAAGATTGGCCAGCAGGCTACGACCCGCGCACTCGCCCTTGGTATAAAGATGCCAACGCGACATCAGACCTCATCATTACCGAACCTTATCAAGACTTTGACGGCAGCATCGTCATCAGTTTTGCTAAAGCATTCAACGGTGAAAAACAGGGCGTTCTCGCGGCGGACTTAACCGTAACCAGCATTATAGATACCGTACTCAATGTAAAACTCGAGAACGATGGTTTTGCGTTTTTAGTGGATGGTAACAACAACATCGTTGCCTACAGTGATGAAGCCTTGAGTCAAAAACCACTGACCAGTTTGAACCCAGAGCTAACAACCAACAAGGTGTCACAGCTGCTCCAAGACCAAATGATCACCACTCTCACTTGGCCTGGTCAAGGCGATAAGCTGGTCTACATTGCCAATGTACCGAACACCGATTGGTCGTTAGGTATTGTTATCGATAAGGAAATGGCGTTTTCTGCAGTCTCCGATGCCATTCAATTCATCGCTCTGACTTCTTTGATTTTGTACATCGTCATTTCAATTGCGAGCACAATGGTCATCAACCGTCTACTTTCTCCATTACAAACCTTGTCTGAAGCGTTAACTCAACTCGCTCAAGGCAGAGGCGACCTCACCCAACGCATTGATATCACACGTATGGATGAGATTGGAAAACTTGCCGAGCTTGTGAACCAGTTCTTAAGCCAGATGCAAAGCATGCTGAAAGGCGTAATAGAGCACAGCCATGATCTCAACAACCATGCAGAGAAAGCCAACCAACTGGCTACCCAATCTTCGATTAGCGTTGAGAATCAACAAAACGACATCAACCAAATTGCGACTGCGATTCATGAAATGTCGGCTACCGCAGCCGAAGTGGCTAGCCATGCCGAATTAACCGCATCCGCTTCTCAGGCATCCGCTACCGCTTGTAACGAAGGCCAAGAGGTAATCCAACAAAACCGCGATGCGATTACTGGCCTCGCAACTCAAGTTGAAGACGCCGCAAATGTGATTCGTGAATTAGAGAGCAATGCGCAAAGCATCAACCAGATCCTCTCCACCATTCAAGGCATTGCCGAGCAAACTAACTTATTGGCATTGAATGCAGCGATTGAAGCTGCTCGCGCGGGTGAACAAGGCCGTGGGTTTGCCGTTGTGGCTGATGAGGTCCGAGTGCTAAGTCAGAGAACTCATGGCTCAACGGAAGAGATCCGCGTGATGATTGATACGCTACAGAAGAATACCGAACATGCCGTTCAAAGCATGACCACCAGCACTCAACTGGCCGAAAACAGTGTTGGCTTCGCCGAGCAAGCCCATGGCAGCCTCACTAAAATCACGCAAGCGATCACGGAAATCAACGACATGGCGCTGCAAATCGCGAGTGCCGCAGAAGAACAGCGCGCCGTAAGCGAAGACATCAGCCGTAATACGCAAGGAATCAAAGATGCCTCTGACGATCTAGCACAACAAGCGGAAAGCAGCCGCAATAGCTCAAATGAAATGAGCAGCGCTGCAGAGTCAATGCGCCAAGACGTAGAGCGCTTTAAGGTATAGCGCTTTGAGGTATAGCGCGCCTCAAGCAAAGTAAGTTGAGCCACACCAGCAAGCGACAGCTGACATAAACTAATCACTGAAACAAAGTCGTTCTTTCATAATAATCACTTTGTTCTCAGTTCGGTTTGATGCATATTGATGAGCTAATTTATCCCAGACACAAGGATGTTATTCAGATGGGATTCGAATGGTTAGCTCTAGCTGCCGCTTTTCTTTGGGCGATTGCGAGCCTAATGTCAGTAAAGCCTGCTCAACACTTAGGTTCTTTCGCCTATAGCCGCTGGCGAATGGGTTGTACCGCTATCATCTTATCAAGCATGGCTTGGTTTACCGATGGTTGGTCAAGTGTCGAAGCCGACTTAGTCACACCGATGATGCTGTCCGGGCTAATTGGCATCTTCATTGGTGATACCGCCCTATTTGCCTGTTTGAACCGCATGGGTCCGCGCCAAGCCGGTTTGCTGTTCTCTTGTCACGCCGTGTTCTCGGCGATTCTCGGTTACTTCCTATTTAGCGAAAGCATGACTTCGGTGGAGCTGATTGGTTCTGCATTGGTGTTTAGTGGTGTATTAACCGCAATATTCTTTGGTCGTCGTGGACAAGCGAACAACCAACTCGAAACCATTAAGGGCACGGTGTGGATTGGTGTTGCGTTGGGAATCACCGCCGCGATCTGCCAAGCATTGGGCGGCATTATTGCCAAACCCGTGATGCAAACCAGTATCGACCCAATAGCCGCCTCTGCCATTCGAATGATCACCGCCTTTGTGGCTCACTCACTGTTTCGTTTAACAGGCGCCAAGCTTTCGCGCGCGATCAATCCAATGAATAAACAGATATTCGCAATTACTGCGGTTAATGGCTTTTTAGCGATGGCCGTGGGAATGACGCTGATCTTGTACGCATTGCAGGAAGGCAATGTCGGTATGGTCGCACTGTTATCTTCAACCACGCCCATCATGTTGTTACCAATACTCTGGCTTTACACCAAGCAAAGACCGAACGCTTACGCTTGGATCGGAGCCATTGTTGCCGTAGTTGGCACTGGTATTCTAGTCAGCTAGTGCAGCGGATTAGAAGCTGAGAGTTAATAGCTAAGGACTATTAACTCTCAGTAAAAACAAAAGCAAAAAACTAAGAACGTGGGAAAGGAAAAGCCGTCACGTCATCTATGTGATCGTACCCCAACGCCAGCATGATTAACCTATCGATACCTAAAGCAACACCCGCACAGTCTGGCAAGCCCGCTTTTAACGCCTCAATCAAATGGTGATCAATCGGTTGAGGTGACAATCCCATCTCAATACGTTTGGCATTATCACCTTCAAAGCGCTGAAGTTGTTCTTGTGGTTTATCGAGTTCATGGAAGCCGTTTGCCAATTCAATCCCTTTGAAGTACACCTCAAAGCGATCCGCCACTCGTGGATCATTCGGGTTAATCTTGGCTAACGCCGCTTGTGATGCTGGGAAGTCATAAACAAACGCAGGGACTTGCTGCCCTATCTTAGCTTCAACCCCAATACTAAACAGCAGCTGCAATAGCGTATCGCGGTCTTCTTCTGGATCTGCAATGTCGCTGAGCCCTAGTTTCGCTGCAGCTTGCTTTAGCGTATCCATCGAATCCTCCAACGGACAAACACCTAACACATCAATAAAGGCTTGTTGGTAAGTCATTCGCTGTGCTGAGCCTGATTTAAGCACCTGCTGTAACAGCAAATCCATTTCCTCCATCAGGTCATGATGATCAAAACCAACACGATACCACTCCAACATAGTGAACTCAGGGTTGTGATAACGGCCATTTTCTTCGTTACGGAAAGACTTACAAATTTGGTAGATACAGCCACTGCCCGCCGCTAACAGTCGTTTCATATGAAACTCTGGGCTCGTCATAAAGAACAGTGGCTGGCCGTGCGCATAACCCGGCCCTACGAATTCAGTTTTGAAGGTATGTAAATGCACGTCCGTCACCGTGGCGTGACTCATCGCTGGCGTATCCACTTCCATCACGTTTCGTTCTGTAAAGAACTGGCGGATTTGATTAAGGATATCAGCACGTTGCTTTAACTGCTTAATGGTTGCGGCAGGCTGCCATGTGGAGTGCATTGTTAGGTTCCATATCACTGAGTTCTAGGTGACGAAAATTACCACCTTTCATCTCTTTTGTAAGCTTCTATCTTTCTCTTAATGAAAGCAGAATGTAGATTTTATGAAGCCAGAAAATTACGTTCTACAATACATTTACTAATATTTGACCATAACCCATATTGATAACAAAAATCATACTCAACAAGCCGTTAACACGTGTCTTGTGGGGGAATAGTTATCAACAATTCATTGCCGTGATTGCAGTCACATAACCTATAATTTCTATGCCCCCATATGCATTACCGACCTAAAAACCCAAATACATCAACTTTTCAAATACCTTCCTCTCGTACACTGCACCTACCACTTAAGGCTTAGGGGTGAGAAACGGTTGCTGCCGTTTATTGCTCTCTAAATAAGCTTTTTATAATTACAAGCGGAATACTCCGCATCACACTGGAGAATAACTGTGAAGACAATTACCACAGATATCGCAGTCATCGGCGCAGGCGGCGCTGGTCTTCGTACAGCTATCGCTGCGGCTGAAGCTAATCCTGAATTGGAAGTAGCACTGATTTCTAAAGTTTACCCAATGCGTTCGCACACGGTAGCAGCAGAAGGCGGTTCAGCAGCAGTAATTAAAGACGAAGATAGCCTAGATAACCACTTCAACGATACTGTTGGCGGTGGCGACTGGCTATGTGAACAGGATGTTGTTGAATACTTTGTTGAAAACGCGACTCGCGAAATGATCCAAATGGAACAATGGGGCTGCCCATGGAGTCGTAAAGAAAACGGTGAAGTAAACGTACGCCGATTCGGCGGTATGAAAGTAGAGAGAACGTGGTTCGCAGCGGATAAAACCGGCTTCCACATGCTTCATACTCTGTTCCAGACTTCGATGAAGTACGACACAATCAAACGATTTGATGAGTACTTTGTGGTGGATTTGATCGTTGAAGATGGCGAAGTACAAGGCCTAATCGCGATTCATATGTCTGAAGGTGAGCTTGTTACGATCAAAGCGAAATCTGTTGTATTAGCAACGGGTGGCGCAGGTCGTGTTTACCACTGCAATACCAACGGCGGCATCGTAACTGGCGACGGTATGGCAATGGCTTATCGCCACGGTGTTCCACTACGTGATATGGAGTTCGTTCAATACCACCCAACAGGCCTACCGGGTACTGGCATCTTGATGACTGAAGGTTGTCGTGGTGAAGGCGGTATCATCGTCAACAAGAACGGCTACCGTTACCTGCAAGATTACGGCATGGGCCCTGAAACTCCAGTGGGCGAGCCGAAAAACAAATACATGGAACTGGGTCCTCGTGACAAAGTTTCTCAAGCATTCTGGCACGAGCAGCAGAAAGGCAACACCATCAAGCACCCGCTTGGTGATGTCGTACACCTTGACCTTCGCCACCTTGGTGAAGAGTACCTGCAAGAGCGTCTTCCGTTCATCTGTGAGCTTGCAAAAGCGTACGTAAACGTTGACCCAGCAAAAGAGCCAATCCCAATTCGCCCTACCGTTCACTACACCATGGGTGGTATTGAAACTAACGGTACGTGTGAGACTCGCATTAAAGGCCTATTCGCCGTTGGTGAATGTGCTTCAGTTGGCCTGCACGGTGCAAACCGCCTAGGTTCTAACTCTCTGGCTGAGTTCGTAGTATTTGGCCGCGTAGCCGGTGAACAAGCCGTGAAACGTGCAGCTGAATTCAAAGGCTGGAATGAAGAAGCCATCACTAAGCAAATTAAAGCGGTTGAAGATCGCATCGCAGGCATCTTGGCTCAAGAAGGCGATGAGAACTGGGCTGACATCCGTACTGAAATGGGTCACACCATGGAAGCGGGTTGTGGTATCTACCGTCAAGAAGATTTGATGCAAGAAACCATCGACAAAATCACTGAACTGAAAGCGCGCTACAAGAAGATCAGCATTAAAGACAAAGGCAAAGTGTTCAACACTGACCTACTTTACGCTATCGAAGTGGGCTACGGTCTTGAAGTTGCTGAAGCAATGGTTCACTCAGCGATTCTTCGTAAAGAATCTCGTGGTGCACACCAACGTCTAGACGACAACTGCACAGAACGTGACGATGTGAACTACCTGAAACACTCTCTATCTTTCTACAACGAAGATGCGGCACCAACTATCGACTACAGCGGCGTTAAGATTACTAAATCTCAACCTAAAGCTCGTCTATACGGTGAAGCAGCCGAGAAAGCCGCTGCTGCTGAAAAAGCGGCAGAAGAGAATGCTAAGAAGAGCGAAGAGGAGCAAGCATAATGTCAGCGAATCGAATCCAAAAAATTGAAATCCTGCGTTATGACCCTGAGCAAGATGCAGAACCTCACTTTCAAACCTTTGAAGTTCCGTTTGATGAAACCATGTCAGTACTTGATGCGATCGGTTACATCAAAGATAACCTAGATAAAGACCTGTCTTACCGTTGGTCTTGTCGTATGGCGATTTGTGGTTCTTGCGGCATCATGGTTGATGGCGTGCCAAAACTGGCATGTAAAAGCTTCTTACGTGACTACCCGAATGGCTTCAAGATTGAGCCTTTAGCTAACTTCCCAATCGAGAAAGATTTGATTGTCGACATGACGCCGTTCATCGAACGCCTTGAAGCAATCAAGCCTTACATCATTGGTAACGACCGTAAGCCAGAAGACGGCACTAACATCCAAACTCCAGAGCAAATGGCGAAGTACAAACAGTTCGCTGGCTGCATCAACTGTGGTTTGTGTTACGCAGCGTGTCCTCAGTTTGGTCTAAACCCAGAGTTCATCGGCCCTGCGGCACTTGCTCTTGCTCACCGCTACAACCTAGATAGCCGTGACAATGGTAAAGCTGAACGTATGAAGCTTATCAATGGCGACAATGGCGCTTGGGGCTGTACGTTTGTAGGTTACTGTTCTGACGTTTGTCCGAAGAAAGTAGACCCAGCAGCGGCAGTAAACCAAGGTAAAGTTGAGTCTTCAATGGACTTCGTTATTTCGATGTTCAAACCTGATGGCGAACCGGTTAAAGCGACGGAGGAAGCGTAATATGAGCAATCGTAAACCTTATGTTCGTGAAATGAAGAGAACGTGGTGGAGCAACCATCCGTTCTACCGTTTCTACATGCTACGTGAAGCGACTGTACTGCCTTTGATTCTATTCACTCTGTTCCTAACCTTCGGTTTAGGTTCGCTAGTGAAAGGCCCTGAAGCGTGGGAAGGTTGGTTAAGCTTTATGGCTAACCCTATCGTTATCGGTATTAATATCGTGGCACTGCTAGGCAGCTTACTGCACGCTCAGACCTTCTTCAGCATGATGCCTCAAGTAATGCCAATCCGCCTTAAAGGCAAATTGGTAGATAAAAGAATCATCGTACTGACCCAATGGGCAGCGGTGGCATTTATTTCTTTAATCGTTCTCATGGTGGTGTAAGGAGCTTCGTTATGAACACAAATTACAAAATGAAACCTGTTAACCACCTTAAGTCTGTTAACCAAAACCCTAAACGCTCTGATGAACCAATCTGGTGGGGCCTATTTGGCGCTGGCGGTACTTGGTTCGCGATGATCACACCAATCACGATTTTAGTGCTGGGTATCTTAGTGCCAATGGGCATTATCGATGCGGATGCAATGAGCTACGAACGTGTATCTGAATTCGCCACCAGCATTATCGGTGCGCTATTCATCATCGGTACACTAGCACTACCAATGTGGCACGCAATGCACCGTCTTCACCACGGCATGCACGATCTGAAGTTCCACGTCGGCGTTGCAGGTAAAGTGGGCTGCTACTTCGTTGCAGGCCTAATCAGCGCACTGTCTGTTATCTTCATTTTCATGATCTAACAGTTAAGAGCAGATTCGGGATTCGAGTAATCGAGATTCGAAAAGCTTAAGAGCGAAAAGACTAAAAGCAGAACAGGAATTTCTTGTTCTGCTTTTTTGTTGCTTGTCGAATCTCACACCTAGCTCACTCGATCTTCCTGCTTTTCGTATCCCGTATCTCGTATCTCGCATCTCGTTTACTCGAATCTGCTCTTCTGCGTTTCCTGAACGCCAGATACAAAAAAGGCCGCTCATAAGCGACCTTTTCTATTTCACTGAGCCACCCTAAAAGATGGACACAATCAAATTATTTTACACGACCAACGTATTCGCCAGTACGAGTATCAACTTTAACAACTTCACCGATAGCGATGAATAGAGGTACACGAACTACCGCGCCTGTTGCTAGAGTTGCAGGTTTACCACCCGTACCTTGTGTATCGCCTTTCAGGCCAGGATCAGTTTCAGTTACTGGGATCTCAACAAAGTTTGGCGGAGTAACAGTGATAGGGTTATCATTCCACAACGTTAGAGTACAAACGTCATTTTCAACTAACCATTTTGCTGAATCAGCGACTGCTTTTACGTCTGCTGCGATTTGCTCAAATGTTTCGTTGTTCATGAAGTGGTAGAATTCGCCATCGTTGTATAGGTAGCCTAGTTCAACGTCAACAACATCTGCAAGCTCAAAGCTTTCGCCTGACTTGAATGTTTTCTCTAACACTTTGCCTGACAGCAGTTTACGAAGTTTTACACGGTTAAACGCTTGGCCTTTACCTGGCTTAACGTATTCATTGTCGATAATTGCGCAAGGCTCATTATCTAACATGAATTTTAAACCGCCTTTGAATTCATTGGTGCTTACTGACGCCATGATTTTCTCTTCCACATCTTTGAGTTAATTTCAATGCCGCATATCATAACCCGAAAAGTCGAATCTGTTGAGCAAAACTGGCTCAAACAACTATCGAATGCGATCTCTGACCCGACAAAACTGCTTCAAGCATTGGAAATAGACCCAACACCGTGGCAAAAAGGATTCGCAGCACGTGAGCTGTTTTCACTTCGAGTCCCTCTTAGCTTTGTAGAACGAATGGAAAAAGGCAACCCACACGACCCTCTATTGCGTCAGGTGTTACCACTCAGCGAAGAGTTCGAGGTTCATCAAGGCTATTCAGCCGACCCACTAGAAGAGCAAGAAAACGCAATCCCGGGGTTGCTGCACAAATACAAAAGTCGCGCATTGATGATTGTAAAAGGGGGCTGCGCCATCAACTGCCGTTACTGCTTCCGTCGTCATTTCCCTTATCAAGATAACAAGGGCTCGAAGTCTGTGTGGCAAACCAGCCTCGACTATGTAGCCACTCATCCAGAGATCAACGAAGTTATCTTATCCGGTGGCGACCCTTTGATGGCCAAAGACAGCGAACTCGAATGGCTGATCCATGCCATCGAACAGATTCCGCATGTAAAAACAGTTCGAATTCATAGCCGATTACCGGTTGTGATCCCTGCTCGAGTGACTGATGAACTATGCCAATTGTTAGCTCGAACTCGCCTCAATGTGGTGATGGTCAGTCATATCAATCACGCCAATGAAATCAATTTAGAACTCAAACAAGCTTTCCATCAGTTGAAGCTAACTGGGGCGACTCTGCTTAATCAAGGTGTGATGCTAAAAGGCGTAAATGACAGCGCTAACTCATTGAAAGAATTAAGCGAAAAGCTATTCGATGCCGGTGTTTTACCTTACTATATGCATGTGCTTGATAAAGTTCAGGGCGCCGCTCACTTCTATATCTCCGATGAAGAAGCAAAGATGCACTTTAAGGGTTTGATCTCTGAGGTTTCTGGCTACCTCGTACCTAAGTTAACTCGCGAGATTGGTGGCCGCAGCAGCAAGACGCCACTCGACCTACATATTGAATAAAGAAGTTACCAAAATGAAGACGCATCCGAACAATAACTGGTCCTCTAACCGAGGCTTTACAATGATCGAATTGGTTATCGTAATTGTCATTCTGGGTATTGTGTCAGTCACCGCAGCTTCTAAGTTTCTCAACCTGCAAACCGATGCTCGCATCTCGACATTAAATGGCCTTAAAGGCGGAATGGAGGGCGCAAGTGCTATGCTTTATGGTAAGACATCAGCACTAGGCTTAGATAAAGCGGCTAGCGCATCGATTAACGTTGAGGGTGACAATATCTCAGTCGTCTATGGCTATCCTGCAGCGATGAATGATCAAACTTGGTCACAGCTCATTGAGTCAACTTTTCTAGATGCAGTTTGGGATACGGGTCGAGCTGACTGGTTCTTTACCAACACAGATGCGAATGATGGCATTATTCTGTATGCACCCGCGAGCCGCAAAAACCAATCTGATAACTGCTACCTTGAATACCAAGAAGCGACAGAGACAGAAACCCCTACCTTCTCGTTGACCACCACCGGCTGTTAAACCTTAAGCAGACAATCCAATCGTTAAGACAAAAAGTTTTTGTTCGATCGTCCGGTCTATTATTAGCATACTCGGCTCTATTCTAAAATTTTAGGAGGGGTGATATGCCACAATTTATAGAACAAACTCTCAACCTTGCCCCCTTTAGCTGGGCAGGCCTCGCAGCATGTATGCTGTGTGGATCATTAATCGGAATCGAAAGGCAAACCCGCGGTAAACCCGTAGGAATACGAACCTCCATTTTGATTATCAGCGGTACTTATTTTTTTCTCACCATGGCGATTAGCTTATCTCCTAACACGCTCGATCAAGCCCGCGTGCTTGGTCAGATAATAACGGGTGTGGGATTTCTTGGGGCCGGGGTAATGATGACATTGGATGGCAAGATTCATGGCGTCACTTCAGCCGCGATCATTTGGGTACTCGCAGCATTAGGCATGATGATTGCCTTAGGACACCTTTCTCAGTCTGTCATCATCACTCTAATGGCGCTTGTCATACTGCTTGGTGTCGACAAGGTGGAAAACAGTTTCCAAAGCCTGCGTCGTGGTGTGCATCAGAAGTGGATGAATAAAGGTCGCATGAAGAAGTAGCCTCTAGTTTTGAATACGTTTATCTTAAAGACATTTTGTCCTTAGATTCGATTTCTTAGAGACGAATTCTTAGAAACGAAAAAGAAGCCTAGTCAAACGACTAGGCTTTGAGTTTTTAGACAAGCGCTTAATGCACGTGAATACACACTTGATTCTTACCGGCGGCTTTCGCCTTATAAAGCTGTTCATCAGACGAACGAATACTCTGGTTTTCCCACAAGTGACCAACGCTGTCGAACTTGTACAGAGAATAGAGCGTCGCGCCACCAGAAACAGAAATATTCACCTTGTCACCCGTCGGACATCGGTAACTTTGTAGGCTAATGTCATTTTGAATTCGTTGAAAAATCGATGAAAGCAATTCAGATGATTCACCCGTGATCGCGACAACAAACTCTTCACCACCAAACCGAGCGACAATATCTTGCTGCCTAACGCTGTTCATCATCAATTGAGCAACGTGACAAATCACCTCGTCTCCCACCTTATGACCGTAGTGATCATTGACCACTTTGAAATCATCAATATCAAACACGCCAACACCAATAATTGGCTCTTCATCTTGTGCCAACAACCGAGCTTCAAAACCGCGTCGATTCAATAAACCGGTTAGCGGGTCGAGCATCGCTAAGTCATTTAAACGATTGTGTTCTTGTTTGGTATAAAAGCGCCACAGCCACAATGCCGAGGCAACATATAAGGCCAGCAAAATCAGTAATTGGAATCGCTCCATCTCCAGCACGTGTAACAAGTGCTCACTCTTGTCTTCCTCAATACTTAGATAGAGTTGGGTATTGATACCGTCAACATACAAAGGCCGCGAATGCGTAAAGTCCATAAAGCCGTATTTGTTTGCCCCGCGCGTACTCGTCACCTTATAACCGTGAGCAGGGTTTGACACTAAATTCGAGACATAGCCATCAACCCCTAATACCCCTTTAAACTCCCCATCGACATAAATGCCTTTGGTTAACGTCACGACTTTTTTACCCGTCAGGTAATCATCATATTGGCCCGTATAGACAACTTGGTCTTGACCTTGCGCTAAGCCAAAACGAATCGTATTCACCCAGTACGGACGACTGTTCACCACAGAATCAAAGGTATCGCCCTTAATCGTGCGGGCAAAATCGGAAGGCGAAGAGATAATAAACTTCTCTTTCGAGATAAAATAAATCGCAGAGATGGTATCAATAGTATTGGCAAAATAAGCCATGGTTGGAGCGATGAATAATCGCTTACCGGCTTCCGAGTTAAGCTCTGACTTCGGATCACACATTTCGCTAGGGCCGGAGAACATGAAGTCAAAACGAGGGGCTTGTTGCTCCTCACTGATGAAATAGCATGTCTCACCCTCTACCTTTTTTTCATGCGAGAACACATAAGTATCGCCATGCAGTGGGTAAAGTGCCGTGATGTTGTATTCAAGGGCATTAATGATCTTTGTGAGCTCAGCAAGAGAGCGCGTGACACCTTGGTTTTCGATTCCATACTGTTTATCTGATTCTTCCGCTGAATCAACGAGCAATAAGCCCAAAACGACTAAAAAACTGGCGGTAAGGCTTAAGAAAGCCTTTTTAAAATCGATGGTATGGTGTTTTATCAAAGCATATAAGTCGACGTTGTGATTTTAGCGCACATTGTACTTATAAGTAAAAATACTGCAATAGAAAGTATAAAACCAAGTGCTTATTAACTAATTTGAGGTATGTAAATCGGAAAGGGGATTGAAACAACAGTGCTTCAACAAAAGAACAGTGTCTAAACAAAAGAACAATGCTTAAACAAAAGAATAATGCCTAAACAAAAGAATTTAGGCATTGATAGGTTTGAGCACTAATGAATCGCTTAACTCACCAATAGTGAATCTAGAGGCTCAACCGCGTTTTATTTCGTAAAATGCATAATCTATTTCGTAAAATTCATATTCTATTTAGCGAAATTGACAATTGGGAAGCACGGGAAGAAGCCGTTATCAGCACAGTTGATCAAGCCAATTTGCACACCTTCAATCTTCGTTGTTTTGTTGAAGATACCAACCTGGACCGTAGACACCTCTGAAAGGTTAGCCGCACCAACATCAACCAAAGTGTCGCCTTCAGAATAGTTAACAAAACTCACGTTCGCGCCTTTTACATCATTAGTGATGTTAACTGCACCCAAGTTCAAACCTGTCGTTTTTCCAGGGTTCCAGTTGAATATACCCAGTGAAGCACCGGTCATTTCTTGGTTTACTTTATGCGCACCAAAAATACCCAAGTTTACACCTGTCGTCGTTTGCGTCTCTGACATACCAATAATAGCAAGGTCTACACCTTTAACGTCATTCACTTGCCCATGAAGCAACGCAACACGTACACCGCCAACCGCATCTGAATCGGGTGCGTTAAAACCGTTGATCGTTGAGAACATAACAGGCGAAGAAGCAAATGCTGCTGGCGCCATTACCGCTGCAGAAACAGCAAGTACTGAAAGTAGTTTTTTCATTGGGGAGTCTCCACTGACTTATTGTTGACTTGATTAATCCATTTTCAATCAAGCATTTATTATCCTTTATTCAACAGCTATCCATGTTAGATCAATGTCATAACCGTACTGTTGAATATAGGCCTAAAAGAAGAAAGAACAAAGAAGAAAGAAGAAAGAAGAAAGAAGAAAGAAGAAAGAAGAAAGAAAGTTCGCACAAACTATTGGGGGCATGGAATACCCATGATGCTCAACCTAACCTAGGTAGATAGGTAGATAGGTAGATAGATAGATAGATAGATAGATAGATAGATAGGTAGATAGATAGATAGATAGATAGATAGATAGATTTAATGAAAGCGCCTTTCTCATCAAAGATACAGAGTTTTCACGCCATTTTTGCCGTTTCTCTTAATTTGATACATGGCCAAATCAGATTGCTGGTACACATCATTAAAATGATGTTCACCTTGGTTAAAGAAACACACACCGATACTCATTCCGATGGCGACGTCCGTCAGCATTTGATTACTTTCAGGTACAGCCGTTTGCAACAACTCTTCACAAAAGTGCGTGACTTGATCGGGTTCCGTATCGGGAAACAAAATGACAAACTCATCTCCGCCAATCCGTCCGATTTGCGCCGGTTCAGAGGATGGCGAAGCTAAACCAGAAATTAACGAAGCTACACCAGGAGTTAACGAAACCGCATCAGGAGTTTGCGAATCGATACCAGAAGTTTGCGAAACCGCATCAGAAGCTAACGAAGCTACATCAGAGGCTAGCGTAACCAAGCGCTGAGCAATAAAACTCAGCAACTGATCGCCCGCCTGGTGGCCTAAAGTGTCATTCACCGCTTTAAAGTTGTCGATATCAATAAAGATCATTGCCGCTCTGACTAACTTATCTACGCTTTTCATTTCACGAAAACGTTGTTCGATGGCTTGTTTATTGAGTAGCCCCGTCAACCTATCGGTAGAGGCTAAGGCCGCCAACTGTTGTTCAAAGCGTTTTTCTTGCGTGATATCGATGTGCGTGCCCATAATTCTGAGCGGTGCCCCATTGGTATCAAACTCGACAACACGACCTCTGTCATACACATAGCTATCACTGCCGTCTTTATGAGTCATTCGATAAACAACTTCATACAAGTCACAGCTCCCCGACAGATGGTCTTCAAAAGCTTTCATGGCCTGATGATAATCATCAGGGTGTAAGTTATTTTTCCAAGTCTCAAACGTCGCACTCAACTCATGCGGTTGGTAGCCGAGCATTTTTCCCCAATCCACATTAAAGATAGTGAGTTTTCCTGAAGGGACATGGTGCTCCCATAGACACAACCCATTACTGTCGAGTGCGGCATTCAACTTTTCTTTCAGGCGAGCATTACTTCGTTTGAGCTCAGCATTCTCTTTTTCGAGTCCTGCAATCTTTTTTTCGAATTCGGCAATGATGTTCAAATAGGTTTGCATGATCTTGACGGCAGTCGTGGAAGTAGCATCTTAATATAAATAAAAAAATCGGGGGTTTCTATGCTCTTAGTAACACATTTAATTTTAATGTCTTTCTCTTTCTTGACCGGACTTCACGTTATCGAAGGTACGACGGACAAAGACAACAAGCCAAAATAAGATCAGTAATATGCCTTGTATCGATTTCTTCTATATACAAGTTACAAATACCAGCCAAATCAATACATACAAAAAGCCTATCTATTCTGCATAATCTTTTGACCAAAAAGCTTTTTCCCCTGAGACTTCAGAGCTATCGTAGAAGTTGTGAAGTTTTGTTGGATGTCTTAGAAAATAAAAACTAAAAAAGCCCCGTAAACACTAAATTTACGGGGCTTTTCAGACTTTATAGGGTTAAGTCAGGGGGATGATTACATCATGCCGCCCATCCCCCCCATACCGCCCATACCACCCATATCAGGCATTGCAGGACCAGAATCTTGAGGCTTGTCTGTGATCATCGCTTCTGTTGTGATCATAAGACCAGCAACTGATGCTGCGAACTGAAGTGCAGAACGAGTCACTTTAGTTGGGTCAAGAATACCCATCTCAATCATATCGCCGTAAACGCCAGTCGCGGCGTTGTAACCGTGGTTATCTTCACCAGCGCGAACGTTGTTAGCAACAACTGAATCTTCTTCACCTGCGTTTTTAACGATTTGACGAAGTGGTGATTCCATTGCGCGAAGTGCCAAACGAATACCAACAGTTTGCTCTTCGTTATCACCTTCAAGGCCAACAACTTTAGATGCAGCGCGGATAAGTGCAACACCACCACCAGCAACCACACCTTCTTCAACAGCAGCGCGAGTCGCGTGAAGTGCATCTTCAACGCGGTCTTTCTTCTCTTTCATCTCAACTTCAGTTGCTGCGCCAACTTTGATTACTGCAACACCGCCAGCTAGCTTAGCTACGCGTTCTTGAAGCTTCTCTTTGTCGTAGTCTGACGTTGCATCTTCGATTTGTTGACGAATTTGAGAAACACGACCGTGGATCATTGTTTCTTCACCCGCACCATCGATGATGGTTGAGTTTTCTTTAGTGATCGTTACACGCTTAGCTTGACCTAGGTCTTCTAGCGTTACTTTCTCAAGGTCTAGACCGATCTCTTCAGAGATAACTGTGCCGCCCGTTAGGACTGCGATATCTTGCAGCATAGACTTACGACGGTCACCGAAACCAGGCGCTTTAACAGCCGCTACTTTCACGATGCCACGCATGTTGTTTACAACAAGAGTTGCTAGCGCTTCGCCTTCTACATCTTCAGCGATGATAAGAAGTGGACGAGATGCTTTTGCTACTGCTTCTAGAGTCGGAAGCAGTTCACGAATGTTCGACACTTTCTTGTCGATAAGAAGAATGAATGGGCTTTCTAGATCAACAGAACCGGCTTCTTGGTTGTTGATGAAGTAAGGAGATAGGTAACCGCGGTCGAACTGCATACCTTCTACTACGTCTAGCTCATCTTGTAGAGCCTGACCTTCTTCAACCGTGATTACGCCATCACGGCCCACTTTATCCATTGCTTCAGCAATTAGGTTACCGACTGTTGAGTCAGAGTTTGCAGAGATAGTGCCCACTTGCGCGATAGCTTTAGTATCTGCACATGGAACAGACAGTGCCTTTAGCTCTTCTACTGCTGCGATAACCGCTTTGTCGATGCCGCGCTTAAGATCCATTGGGTTCATGCCAGCAGCAACGGCTTTTAGGCCTTCTGTGATGATTGCTTGAGCAAGAACTGTTGCCGTTGTTGTACCGTCGCCCGCCGCGTCATTCGCTTGCGAAGCCACTTCTTTTACCATTTGTGCGCCCATGTTTTGGAACTTGTCTTCAAGTTCGATTTCACGTGCAACTGAAACACCATCTTTCGTGATAGTCGGTGCGCCAAATGATTTGTCTAGAACAACGTTACGGCCTTTAGGACCCAGCGTTACTTTTACTGCATCAGCCAGAACGTTTACACCTTCTAGCATTTTAATACGTGCGTCATTACCAAATTTAACGTCTTTAGCAGCCATCTTTATTTCCTTTAAATTCTTTGTTCAATCAGTTCAATTTTATGGGTCGGATTACTCAACGATCGCCATGATGTCGTTTTCAGACATGATCAGAACTTCTTTGCCGTCGATCTTTTCAGTTTTAGTGCCGTAGCCTTCAGAAAAGATAACAGTATCGCCAACTTTAACGTCCAACGGTTGCACTGAACCGTTTTCTAAAATGCGGCCTTTGCCGACAGCTAGAATAGTACCGCGCGTTGATTTTTCAGCGGCAGAACCAGTTAGAACGATGCCACCAGCAGACTTAGATTCAACTTCTTGGCGCTCAACGATAACTCGGTCGTGTAGAGGACGGATATTCATCGGTCGTATCTCCTGATAATTTCCATTTAATATGATAGTTGCCACAATTGGCATGGGTTAATCAGTATGTTGGGGCAATGTGAAAGATCCCAAGGGGGGAAAGAAAAAATTGTGAGCTAAAGGGCAGATTCTCATCCCTCATCTTTCCCTGCTTTTCGTTTACTCGCATCCCGCATCTGTTTATCCTACGGTTTTGGTTTCAATCGGCGTTTTACATGCAAGATAAGCACGGGCTTTTAACGGCCCCGATAGCAGACACATTGCGCACCATGACCATACCGACCATATTCGGTATGGTGGCGATCTTGATGTTTAACCTCGTCGATACTTTCTTTATCTCGTTGCTTGGTACTCAAGCCTTAGCTGCGGTAAGTTTTACCTTTCCGGTCACCTTTGCCATCAACTGCATCACCATGGGCATTGGCATTGGCTTATCGACATGTATTGGGCGATTGCTTGGCCAAGGCTGCGCACAAAATGCAGCACGCTTTACCTGTCATGGCTTATTGCTGGCTCTGCTTCTTGTTGGCTGCGCTTCTACGCTAGGCATTACTTTCTTAGAGCCTATGTTCACCCTGTTAGGGGCAAAGCAAGAGTTGCTGCCGCTGATATCGGAATACATGTCAGTGTGGTATCTCGCGATCCCATTGTTGGTCATTCCCATGGCAGGCAACAGCGCGATTCGAGCAACAGGTGATACAAAAACGCCCGCCAAGATCATGCTGCTCGCCGGGCTTATCAATGGAATTTTAGATCCGCTGCTCATCTTCGGTTACGGGCCTTTCCCTGAACTGGGGATTCAAGGCGCAGCCATTGCCAGTGGTTTCAGCTGGTTTGGTGCTTTGTGTGGCTCACTGTACGTGTTGACCGTGCGAGAAAAACTGCTTGCTCCTCCTAAGCTGAAAAACATCGTCAGTGACTGGCGACAAATCCTAAAAATAGGCACACCAGCCGCTCTGTCTAACGCTCTGAACCCACTTGCTGGCGCTATCATCATGATGATGCTGGCCAAGCAAGGTACTGAAGCGGTGGCGGCGTATGGCGCAGCGCAACGTATTGAGTCCATTCTGATCATTGTGTTGATGTCTCTTACTTCTGCTCTTACACCTTTCATGGCGCAGAACTTTGGCGCAAACAACCCTCAACGCAGCTTTAAGGCTCTGTTTCTAAGCATGCGCTTTGCCATATTATTCCAAGGGTTGGTCTTCTTAATGATGGTGCCACTGAGCATTCCTTTAGCCGCCCTATTCTCTCAAGAAGAATCGGTGCGAGGCATATTGTGGCATTACCTGCTAGTAGTGCCCTTTAGCTATGGTTTCCAAGGTATTGTGATGATGTTGATCAGCGGCATGAACGCGATGCATCAACCACTTAAAGCATTCCAATGGAGCTTCATGCGCTTGTTTGTGTTTACCTTACCCTTTGCGTGGATAGGCAGCCAAGTCGATGGTGTTGAAGGGATGTTTGTTGGCTTAGCACTAGGAAACATCATGGGCGGTATATCCGGGTATTGCTTTGCGCTTCGTGTTAGAGCTCAAGCAAATGCGGGATGCAAGTAAACGGTATACGAAGAGCCTAAAAAGCAGATGAGAGATTCGAGTATCGAGATTCGAAGAGCTTGAGAGCAGAAAAAACTAAAAGAAGGAAGATGACATGGAAGACAGTACTTACAAAATGCTCTACGACGCACCGATTGGCAAGATGATCATTGTGAGTAATGGTGTGTCGCTTATTGAAATTGACCATGTAAATCATGAAGAGCTAATGACTAGCAATCCAGATGACCTTTGCCAACTGGCAGCGAAACAGTTAGATGAGTACTTTGCAGGAAAACGTACAAGCTTTGATTTGCCTTTAAAGCCACAAGGTACTGATTTTCAGCTCAAAGCTTGGGTAGCTTTAACAACCATTCCTTATGGCGAAACCATCAGTTATGGCGAACAAGCCAAAAGAATGGACAACCCAAAAGCCGTAAGAGCTGTGGGTGGCGCAAATGGCAAGAATCCATTTAGTATTGTTGTACCCTGCCATAGAGTCATCGGCGCGAATGGCACATTAACTGGCTACACCGGCGGCATGAACCGCAAAGAATGGTTGTTGAGCTTTGAGTTAAAAATGGTAAACAGCGAGCTAAAAATGCTAAACAACGAGCTAAAAATCTCAAACAAACAGATAGCCGAATAAACCAAGATACGTGTTTAAGTGCTCTTTAAATCTTCGCGACAGCCCTTTAAATCTTCGCAACAGCCATAGCGGAACGTTGTTTTTTCGCCACCCATAACCCACCAAAGATAAGAACAAAAAACAAAATATGCAGCCATAACTTTGGCCCGACATCGGTGTTCAGTGCAGATAACGAACTGATAGACGGAAACTGTTTTGTCGTCACGAGTTTCACCACCCATTCATTGGCTGGCGTTGCAATAAGCGTGGTTATCCAACCCAATACGGCGATTTGGATGAGGTTAACGGAAAACGATGAATTGAAGATAAAAATAAGATTCGAAAGAAAGGCATAACACAATGAAACGCCAACATGCACAACCCACGACAACACCAGTGCACTCGTTGGATCATAACCACCCAACGTCACGTACGCAGCAGCATGTCGAGATGTCAGTGTCGACATACCAAACAAAGGCTGAATCAAGATAAAGGCAATACTAGCCATCAAGCCGACAAAAAATGTCATGATAAGCGTCTTTTTATTCATATTTTTAACTTCCATTAGATAAATAGAACAACTTGAATAGAAAAACACCCCAAGGTTTATCTTCATCAAACCAATCATATTAAATTAAAACTGAACGATCGTTCAATATTTAGCAAATTAGCACTAACAAAATTGATGTGCAAGGTTTTGTTCATTTGCTAAACAATGGGGGATGAATAGATTTCGCTTCGATGCTCATGCTCATGCTTAGAATCAGACTCAAACTCATCAAGAGCGGATGTCGGCCATATTGGCTATAAAATAGAAGCAGGATGAAAGATAGGTAGACAGGTAAACAGATAGACACTGGTTTTACTGGCTTGACATTGAGTCAAAAAAATCACAAAAAAAACGGCCACACTCGCGTGCAGCCGTTCTCGTATTCGATGAAAAGTAAGTAGCTATTTATCTAAAAAACATCTACTTAACTTAAACAGTCACTGCTTATCTTAAACAGTACTACTTAACTAAAATATCACCTGACATTTCAGCTGGAATTGCGATACCAGACAGAGAAAGCATCGTTGGTGCTAAGTCAGACAGCTTGCCGCCTTCTTTGAACTCAACGTCTTTGCTGCCTACGTAGATAAGTGGCACTGGTAGGTTAGTGTGCGCCGTATGGATGCCGCCCGTTTCTGGGTTTACCATCATTTCCGCGTTACCGTGGTCTGCAGTGATAAGCAGTTGGCCATCGGCTTCTTTGATTGCTTCAACCACTTTACCAAGACATTCGTCTAACGACTCTACCGCTTTAACCGCTGCATCGTAAACACCAGTGTGGCCAACCATGTCACAGTTAGGGAAGTTACACACGATAGCGTCGTATTTGCCGCCTTTGATTGCTGCAACTAACTTTTCAGTCAGCTCTGGCGCGCTCATTTCTGGCTGTAGGTCGTACGTTGCTACTTTTGGAGAAGCAACAAGCTGACGCTCTTCACCTTCAAACTCATCTTCTTTACCGCCGTTGAAGAAGAAAGTCACGTGCGCGTATTTCTCTGTTTCAGAGATACGTAGCTGCGTTTTGCCTTCTTTCGATAGCCATTCACCGTAGGTGTTCTCTAGAGAAGCCGGTGGGAATGCACATAGAAGTGGGATGTCTGCTGCGTATTGAGTCAGCATCACGAAATCGATCGCTGGGAATACGTTACGCTCAAAACCGTCGAAGTTAGGCACGAACGCACGTGTGATTTCACGCGCACGGTCGGCACGGTAGTTCATGAAGATAACCGCATCGCCATCAACGATAGCGGCTGATTCTTCGCCTTCCGCTTTGATTTCAGTCGCTTTTACAAACTCATCGTTTTCATCACGAGCGTAAGCTGCTTCTAGGCCAGCAACCGCTGTATCAAACGTGAATTCACCTTTCGCTTCGGTAAGCAGGTCGTAAGATTCTTGAACGCGATCCCAGTTGTTATCACGGTCCATTGCGTAGTAACGACCAATAAGCGAAGCCACACGGCCTTTGCCTAATTTAGCGAATAGATCTTGGAAACGCGCTAATGTATTTTCTGCGCTACGTGGCGGTGTATCACGACCGTCTAGGAATGCGTGTAGGTAGATTTTCTCTGCGCCACGCTCTGCTGCCATTTCAACCGCTGCGTAGATGTGATCTTCATGAGAGTGAACGCCACCTGGAGACATAAGGCCCATGATGTGAACCGCTTTGTCTGCTTTAACCGCTTTATCAACAGCATTCACTAGCGCTTCAGTTTGAGCGAATTCGCCGTCTGCGATTGACTTAGTAATGCGCGTTAAATCTTGGTATACCACGCGACCCGCACCAATGTTGGTGTGACCCACTTCAGAGTTACCCATTTGGCCATCAGGTAGGCCTACATCTAAGCCAGAAGCCGAGATTAGCGTGTTAGGTTGGTTAGCAATAAGACCGTCTAATACAGGTGTATTAGCGTTCGCGATAGCGTTGTCTTGGTTGTCTTCACGGTAACCGTAACCGTCAAGGATCACTAGAGCCATTGGCTTCTTAGCTGACATAGGACTGACCTCGTTCAATTCAAAATAAATCGGTATAAAAACAAATTAGCGTAATTTTACTACAGTTTACAGTCAAAACTGTAGTGGAAGATCAAGAAAGGGCGCAGGTAGGAGGATCGGATATGAAAAAAAATGTCATTTTGTGTTTAAGGCTTAATAATCATTTTATATGACACTGGTTGAAATAACTGAGTAAATCATAATCAACAGCATGTACATTAGAGCACTTTTAACGTAAGATGCACGCAATTTCAAAGTCGCTATTGATATGTATACAACTTCGGCTAAATACCCCTTAAACAATTATAAAGCAAACTTATAATGAAAAACTCAGTTGCTCTAAAACAGACCCACACACCAGAACTTTCCGACATAGCTATTGAAACAGAGTCAGACCACCAGGCTCTACAAACTCTATCATCGGAAAGTAAATCTACACTTCACATATACGCGCCTGAATCATGTTTAGATATTCTTCATTCTGTTTTAGCTCGACATGACATTAAATACGATATCAATAACTACACCATCAGGGACTTTAAAGGTGAAACTTTATGTCACTTTAAAAGTGTGGAGCTTGATGAAGAGCACCGTACTTTTTTAATTGGTGCTACAGAGCTTGGTGCGTGGGTTGAGCCACTAGTGAGCTACTTTGATCGAACTCTTGGTTATACCGAGACGGAACTGCTCCACAGCGGATACTTTCTACACCAAAAAGCCTTTTCAATTCTTTCAAATAAGAGAAATGCAAACGAAAAACGCTTCATAGACTTATTGTTTGTTTTTATGATTGGCTTAATTGCCATCCCTATCGGGCTTTTGACTGCTGCATTAATCAAACTTGAATCACCAGGCCCTGTCTTTTTTAAACAGCGACGAACTGGCCAATACAACCAAGAGTTTGACGTTATCAAATTCCGCTCAATGCGTAACGACGCAGAAAAGAATGGTGCTCAGTGGGCAACCAAGAATGATGCTCGAGTAACCAAGGTCGGTAACTTTATTCGCAAGACACGTATTGATGAACTGCCACAGTTAATCAATGTGTATAAAGGTGAAATGTCGATGGTAGGCCCACGCCCTGAACGTGAGGTATTTATTGAGGATCTAGAAAAAGAGATTCCATACTACCGCTTTCGCCATGCAGTAAAACCCGGAGTAACAGGTTTAGCTCAAGTAAAATATCCATACGGTGCCTCTGTTGAAGACGCGGTTTGGAAGCATAAATTTGATGTTTACTACATTAAGCACCAGAACTGGCGTATGGAATTGAAGATTCTATTCTTAACCGTTAAGACCGTTGTTTTTGGAATGGGTCGCTAGTAGAAAATCTGATCGTTTCTATTAAAGGCATCAATATTAGTTTATTGATGCCTTTAACTTTATAAGCAACGTCAAATACGTGAGTGTCCTGTATTTTGAATTCGAGAACAAAGAACGGGCGAATCATCACCATTTCATTAATCTATTTTACTTCGGTCTTCCCCCGCCTTTCTTACAACCTTCGCCATTTAAAATGAATGCGCCATCGCATAAGTGCGTAATATCAAGAAGCTAGGTTTCTATCGATATGTGGGTTTCGTAAATCGTGCACTAAAAACATATTCATCAATTATCTAGGCATACAACCCGTGTTAAGCGAGGACGATATTTTTTGTATACCAAAGACACCCCATACGCGAACCCTAGCCCCGTGAGGTTAGCAAGCCAATCGTAAAAAGACGCATGACGCTCTACTTGGGTACCTTGCAATAATTCAATGCCCCCGCTCATGATCCAAAAACCAGTTAACGTCATGACAAAATAACGCTGAGGAAGCGCAACAAAAGTCGTAAGCCCTAAAACACAATACGCAAACGCATGTTTGATTTTATCGGCGCCCTCAAAGCTCATCACCGTGGCGGAATAACTCGGCGTAAGTGATAAATAAAAAATGCCGACCAATACACATAACAAAGCCAACTTGGTAGTTATCGAGACCATACGCGGAGAAAGCCAACTAGAAGAGAGCAAGACGGTCGATGTTTCATTCATTGACATAAATACTTAATTAGCTAATTGGTTAATGTATTGAGTATCATGATTGCTCGCCCATGACCAATGACTCATCAGACAAAAAAGGGGCGGCTTGAGCCGACCCTTTCACGAACGTCAATCGACACTCACGACAGAGCGACTATTGATACCCTTCAGGGTTTTTCGATTGCCAGCGCCACGTATCTTCGACCATCGTTTTCAGTGAGCGCGTAGCTTTCCAGCCAAGTACTTGTTCAGCATAACTGGGATCAGCCCAACATTCCGCAATGTCCCCTGCGCGACGCGGCAACACCTGATAAGGCACTGCGCGTTGTGAGGCCTGCTCAAACGCCGCAACCATTTCAAGCACGCTGTTACCTTGACCTGTGCCTAAGTTAAAGACATGCAAGCCTTGCTGGCTACCCACCGTATTTAACGCGGCTAAATGACCGTCAGCCAAATCAACCACGTGGATATAGTCGCGTACACCTGTGCCGTCTGTCGTGGGGTAATCATTACCAAACACACCGAGCCTATCGCGGCGGCCCACCGCCACTTGCGCGACAAATGGCAACAGGTTATTGGGAATACCTTGAGGATCTTCCCCCAGTAAACCCGACTCATGCGCACCAACAGGGTTAAAATAACGAAGGAGCGTAATGCTCCATTCTGGGTTCGCTTTATGAAAATCCGTTAAGCACTCTTCCACCATCAGCTTACTGCGCCCGTAAGGGTTAGTGGCCGACGTTGGAAAATCTTCGCGGATCGGCACCGAAGCCGGATCGCCATACACCGTTGCCGACGAACTAAAAATAATGCTCTTCACGCCAGCTTTATCCATCTCACTTACTAGGTTCAATGTCCCCGAGACGTTATTATCGTAATACATCAAGGGTTTTTCGACAGATTCTCCGACTGCTTTAAGGCCAGCAAAATGAATGACACCCGCGATATTATGCTCTGCAAAAATGGTTTGAAGAATGGCCGAGTCACGAATATCACCTTGATAGAAGACGGGCTTAGTACCTGAAACATGTTTTACACGGTCTAGCACCATTTCTTTGCTGTTGTAGAGGTTATCCAAAATAATGGGCGTGATTCCTGCCTCAATCATTTGAATGCAAGTATGACTACCAATGTAACCGGTACCACCAGTCACTAAAATCTTCATGTTCGTTCCTTATCTTTTTATCACCTTTCGCCGCGAAACCTACCAATGAGAAAACGGGACATACGCACTCGATTGTACATAAAATTCGGTTAAGCCCATTAATCTATTTAGGTACAACAAGAAAATTCTGCATTATTTTCAAATCAAGTAAGCGCGTAAATCAAAAAAGGGCTAGATATAAAACTAACTAGCCCTTCCTATTTGAATCCAAAAACCACTAAGCCGTTCCTGTGTCTTCAGCCACCTTCACGGTTGTTTTTTTAGCAAGCTCTGCACTTGGCTCTTTCTTATAAAACGTTTCAAAACAATGGTTAGTTGCTTCGATATACCCTTCTACGCTGCCGCAATCAAAACGTTGGCCTTTAAACTTATATGCAAGAACACAGCCTGATTTTGCTTGTTTTAGTAGTGCATCGGTAATTTGGATTTCACCACCTTTACCCGGCTCTGTTTGTTCAATCAGCTCAAAAATATCAGGGGTAAGTATATAACGACCAATGATCGCCAAATTACTTGGTGCAGTGCCAGGTTCAGGTTTTTCAACCATATCAACGATGCGGAAGATATCATCCTTTATCATCTCACCAGAAATCACGCCATATTTATGAGTTTCTGATTCTGGTACTTCTTGCACGGCGACAATTGAGCAGCGAAACTGTTTATACAATTCGACCATTTGTGCCAAAACACCTTGCTGCTCGTTAACACACAAATCATCAGCCAGTACCACAGCAAATGGTTCATCACCAACAAGTTCTCGACCCGTCAGAATAGCATGACCTAAGCCTTTCATCTCACGCTGGCGAATATAGATGTAGCTTGCAGAATCGATCAAGCCGCGAATATCATCCAACAAAGACTCTTTACTGGTGCCCATGATTTGATGTTCAAGTTCATAATTCTTATCAAAGTGATCCATCAACGAGTGTTTACCACGGCCTGTTACGATACACATGTCGCTCATGCCAGCTTGGATCGCTTCTTCAACACCATACTCAATCAGCGGTTTGTTCACCACTGGCATCATTTCTTTTGGCATAGATTTAGTAGCTGGTAGAAAACGAGTTCCGTAACCAGCCGCAGGGAAAATGCATTTTTTTATCATGTTTATTAATCTTTTAGTTACTGACGTGGTTTATATTATGCGTTAATTGGAGCAACAGAGCCTGGCATATGAGTTGAGCCATTAGTCAGCTACTTTGATGGAACGCTTGGCTATACAGAAACGGAACTGCTCAACAGCGGGTACTTTCTATACCAAAAAGCTTATTTCATTCTTTCAAATAAAAAATGAAATATGAAATATGAAAAACGCTTTATAAACCTACTCTTCGTGTTCATGATCGGCTTAATTACCGATTCCTATCGGGCTTTTCACCACTGCGTTAATGAAACTTGAATCACCTTTTTAAACAACGATGAACTGGCCAATACAATCAAGAATTTGAAGTTATCAAATTCCGTTCAATGCGTAACGACGCAGAAAAGAATGATGCTCGAGTAACTAAAGTCGGTAACTTTATTCGCAAGACACGTATTGATGAACGGCCACAGTTAATCAATGTGCACAAAGGTGAGATCTCGATGGTAGGTCCACGCCCTGAACGCGAGGTGTTTATTGAGGACCTAGAAAAAGAGATTCCATACTACCGCTATCGCCATGCAGTAAAGCCCGGAGTAACAGGTTTAGCTCAAGTAAAATACCCAGACGGCTCCTCTGTTGAAGACGCGGTTTGGAAGAATAAATTTGATATCTACTACTTAACTGCTAAGACTGTTGTTTTTGGAATGAGAAGGTAGTCATAGTTAATCTGATAGTAGCTATACCATCTTCTATCAAATTAACTACTTATCACATGTAAGTTAGAATCAACACTTGTATCCCAAGAAAATCAAATACGTTTCAAAATAGCGTTATAAACATATGACAACATTGCATTAATTTTTCTATTTCGTGACAAACCAACCTGTCTTTCTATTATCCTATAGTGCCATAGAGCTGATTTTAGTTTATTTGATGATAGAGAGTTACTACAAACTCGATATTGTGCAAGAGGCTCCTGAATTCCTTTAGAACTAACTTGTGACAAAATCCTCAACCACATATCATAATCTTCATGGCCTACATTATTTTGCATCACCAGTCCAACCACCTCTCGATTATAAATACCAGTAAGATTAGGAATGCAATTAGTTTTCAATTGATTAGCGTAGGTGACAACACCTCGACAGTTAATTTCATTAATCTTTTTACCAGATTCATCGATTCTGATGTAAGAGGAGTGGCTAGCGCCGAAACCACCAGAATCAAGGATGTTAACTTGAAGTTCCAACTTTCTTTCAAGCCAAATATCATCACTATCCAAAAATGCAATATATTTACCTTTAGATAGGTGCAGTGCTACATTCCTAGCATTTGCAGCACCATTTATAGAATTATTACGATACAATTTAATTCTACTATCCAAATTGCAATATTCATTAACTATATCTTCAGTACTATCTGTAGAGTTATCATTTATGACAATTAACTCCCAGAAAGAGTAAGATTGTAGTAAAACCGAATCAATGCTTTCTTTAATAAATCGTTCAGCATTATAAGCTGGCATAATAATAGAAACTAATTTATCCTCAAACATTACAACTAACCTTAAATTTCATCAAAAGATGCTTAACCACGAAAAAAACAATACTAAATGCAATCGCAGACGTTACTAGATTTGATATTATCGCACCATACACTAAATATTTGGTGACTAAAAAATAACTAAGTACAAGTTGAAAGACTGCACAAAAACAAACTTGGTATAATATATATTTTGTCTTTTCGAAGAAAACCACAACATTGTTCATTAACATTAGGCAAGAGCCTAACCAAAAAGAAAGCAAGAGATAAGGAATATAATCTAGTGCTTTATTATAACTATCATTAAAAAATATAGAGAACGATAGATTTATTATTGCATAGTAAAGTAAAGATGCAAAAAACAAAGTAATTGAAACAACGGTTACTTTATTAACTATGGACCGACCTTCACTCATATCTTTAAATAAAGACACCTGAAGAACTCTATTTATAGTAATGCAAACAACATTCAATACAGATGCAATTTGTAGGGACACAGCATAAAAACCCAACTCATCTGTAGAGACTAGAGTCTTAATGTAGACCTTATCGATGTTGCCTTTAGTCCAACTGGCTATGAGGGATAAGCATAGAGGAAAACAAAAATAAAAAACCAAGTCCAATTTTAGAAAATCATCTTTCTGAGGTCTTTTATAAAATTGAACATAAAACAAATACGATACAATACTAATAGTCAGGAAAGATACGATAATTAAACTTCCAATTCTCACATCTAACGTAGCTTGATAAAACTCAAACAACAATATTAACAATAAAAAGTTAAGCATACTATTTATTATCAAAATACAACCAGCTAAACTGTACCTATCGTTCAGTCGAAGCATTGTTGTATATATATTCAACAATGCGTTAGACAGACCGATCATGATTACATATGAATACTTACCAAAAACTGGATAACATATCAAGAAAATAAAAAAAGACAATACAGATATACAACAAAAAAACGCAGACATAGTCTTATAAAACTGTTCATTTTCTTCTTTATAAAACTTAGCTAGCATCCAACTATCAAAACCAAAACCAACTAAGAATCCATACAAAACATATAAAGAAACAAATATTTCCAACTCACCAAAATCACTAGGTTTAAAATAATTAGCGATATATATAATGGATATAAAAGGAAGTGCTTTATTAAGGACATCTGAAAAGAAATATATAATTTTATTATTTATATTTAACATCAATAAAAAGTCCATTTTCATAAGGTAGATAAGCCTTTTCTACAGAATGTCTCAAATCGGTATATATAAACTTATAATAACTAAAAGAAAAGTATAAAAAAAGAATTGCGAAGATAAGATATTTTTTAGTCTCATTAAAATTTAGGTATAGAACCCGACCAAGAATAAGCACACAAGAAATATTAGTAGAAAAAGTTAATCGATTAACCAAGACCCCATTATCCTTAAAAACCAGTGTTAACAAGAACATATATATGTATATGTTTTTTGAAAAGTTGCTAACTCTATCTTGTGAAATCACATTCCACATTGGGAGCAGTAGTAAAATAAAGCCAACCCGATACAGTTGAGCAATTATAGACATAGGTTCATTATATCGAGTAGAATAAGTCAATATTTTATTACCGACACCCGATACAATAGAAAAAGTTTCTAAAAATTTAATGACAATTGTTATTGGTTGAAGATAACCAACAATTAATGAAACCAAAATCAAGAGCATCATTCTATATACGGAAATATATTTACCACAAATAAAATATAGAGGTAAAAGTATTAATGCAGACGCGTGAAAAAAGGAACCTAATAAACAATATATCAAATACCGTTTAGGTGACTGATTGTTGTATATTGCTAGTGCCAAAAATGGCAATGATAATCCTTGCCTTATTGTCGATGTGAGAGGTACAAACATAAACAAAATAAAGCCAGATAATAATAAAACTTTCCCCTTCTCATTTTTTATAGCAATATAAAAAACACTAATTGACAGGAAATATAGGAAAAAAGAAAAAGTATTATATGATAGAATACTACCCCTAGCTAAGTTAAATAGCATATTAAATAGTGGTTCGAACCTTGTATCACTATAAGAATAAAACACATCTCTATATTCTGTATAGTCGGCACCGACCTCAAGCCGACCACCAATAAAAAGACAACTTATTATAATTAATACAAAAGCAAAATATTCATCCAAAATTTTATTTTTATACGAAAAAAATATAGTCAGTATAATAACCATGTGGAAAAGAATATATGGATACATATTAACTATACTCTATGTCCATATATTTTTCTTTCTCTATGTAGCTCTTCCTTATACTTCCTAATACTGAAACCATTCTTTCAGAGCCTATTGTTCCGTAAATGTCCACATTAACAGGGTAAGAAAAATTATAAGCAGATCCAGAACAAACTGTGCATACAGTATCAAACCTTACTGTAGTAAAATTAAGAATCTCTATAGGAAAAGAAGATTCTAGTACAACAAAGTCTCCAATACATTCCTCTTGATAATTAGTTTTATCTCTTGGGTGGGGCTTAATCACTACATGGCTATACTTATCAATAAAACCTTGATAAATCGAAATCTTATCCGACTCATCAATCATGCCATCCTCACTTAATGGTTGGGTCAATATTATTACATTAGCATAATCATCTATAGCTTTAACATTGAAAACATCAAATATATTTTGTTTGATATTCTCTGACAAATTAACAAAATTTGAATCTAAATCTAATTTTCTAACTTTTTCAGATATATCAGACGGAGACTTATTTGGATTCTGCAAATATACATTTTCGACGCTATCATGCCTTCCGTATCCAGCTGTAATACCAAGGATTTTCTTTATAAACTTATAATTAGGATAACCACCTACTAAATAATTACCATTTCCATGTTCATACAGATCTACTTTTTTTCCTGAATGTATAAACATTTGACCAATTACACTTTGATCTACGAATAAATTAACCTTATAGTCATCTGAGCAATATTCGCTCAATAATTTTTTTAAACTAAAAAAGCATCGGTAATGGAACGCTAATGCCTTTATGTATTTGTTTTGGTTTAATATTACAACTTGAAGTTGATCGACAAATTCAAGCTCAGATACTCTATTTATAAAGTCAGCATTTTCTTCGGCCCACTCTACTACAAAGCTACTCTTTATACCTTTATTTTTAAATAAGGTAGCAGCCTCGACTAGAGCCACAAAATGCTCCCATGTTGTTTTGCAAATAAAAACAACTTTCATGCAATCACCTTAGATAGTACTTTTTCCCAGGTTTTAGTTATTGAGGACATATTAAATTTACTAGTTGATAGCTTTGCACTCTTTCCCAACCTTTCACGTAACGAGTGATCTAGCATTACAGAGCGTAACCTAGATTTATACTCACTAAAATTTCGCTCTGGTATTAAATATCCATTTTCACTATCAATAATAATATCGGATGGACCGGTAGGACAATCAAATGCAATACAGGGCAATCCACACTCCATTGCTTCAATTAGCACCATGCCAAATCCTTCGAACCTTGAACTCATAACTAAAATATCTGAAGTAAGATATTCACCAACAATATTGTCAGTTTCCCCGCAAAGTTTTATATTATCAACGCCTAAATGAGTTATAAGTTTATCTAATTCACTTTTTTGATTACCAACACCATAAATATCAAGCTTCCAACCTGGTACTTTGATTTCAGAAAATAAAGTAATTAAATCGTCAAACCCTTTTTGATGCTCTAGCCTTCCAACCGCAATAATTCGTTTATTACATAAGTTACTAGAATCATGCGATTTTAACCATAAAGGGTTATAAATCTTCCTAACATTATTGTGCCATTTTGAATAATTTTCTCTATCAGATTCAGTCAAACATACAATCTCATCAACTGAATTATAAAGTTTCTTTCTTAGATACCTAATTGTATTAGAATAATAGTTATAATGAACATGTTCATAAGCAACCAAATTTGATTTACAGCGTGATAATATTAAAGATAATGCTATGGGAAAAGAATTAGCTACAACAGTATCATATACATGATTACGGAGATAACTCTTCAAAATTTTAATTTTTCTTAATAATTTGGTTACTCTAACAAATGATCCTGGCTCACCAGAATAGCTATCATACTCATCCAAATAATCAATTGACACATTAGCGTTTATTTTATAATTACACTTTGAGTTGGTCTTGTATAAGCTCAATATTGTTATATCATATATATTTGAATCAAGATTATTAGCTAAAGAAGTTACAACGCGTTCAATTCCACCTATATATGTAATGTCCGCAACAACAAACAGAACTTTCTCTTTATTCATATAACATTACCTATCTATAAATATTTTTTGCAAACTAATATCCCAAGTATCCTGCGTCTCAAGACTTTGAACAAAGTGGGTATTACTTTTTCCATCGCCAAATTCAACATGACTTTCGAAATTCATATTTTTTGCTTGTTGAATTGCTTCCAAAATATCTTGCTTATTATCAGTAACGTTTATAATGGACTTAGCATGTGATCTGTTGTTTTGTCTCAAACCAATATTAATAGAAGGTTTACCATAGAATGGAACCTCTCTAATTCCAGCACTAGAATTACCAATCATATATTTCGAATTTTTTAGTAAAGATAAGAAATATTCAAACCTAATACTTGGGAATACTTTAAATCGTATATTACCCTTAACACGCTCTAGTTCTTTTATTATAACTTCAGACCCATGATCATTATTGGGGTATATTACAATATAATTATCACCACTAGAAATTAAAGAATCTACAGCTTGTTTTATATCATCTTGCAATGAATCTAAATTTGTTGTGACTGGATGGTACATAAATATAGCGTAATTATCATAATCAATGTCATAGCGCTCTTTCGACTTTTTCAAACTTGGGAGGCTATTAGAAGTCATTATATCCAAATCTGGCGAGCCAATTACAAATATCGAGCTTTCTTTTTCACCTAATTGTAACAATCTTGATTTCGCTTTTTCATTAGCAACGTAGTGTAAATGAGACATTTTAGACACAGAATGTCGAATCAACTCATCAATAGTTCCTGATACTTCCCCACCTTCAATATGTGCTACTAATATGTTGTTCAATGCTCCCACAATTGCGCCGGCCATGGCCTCAACACGATCACCATGAACAACAATCATGTCAGGTTTGATTTCTTTAACATAATCAGAAAGTCCTGATATTGTTTTAGCTAAAACAATATCCATGGAATCATGTCCATTTTGATTTATGTATTTGTAGATTGATTTAAAGCCAGCCTTTTCTACTTCGTTTGCTGTCATACCATATTTTGCAATCATATGCATTCCAGTCACAAAAATATGGCTTTTGAATCCAGAGTGCTCTTCAACTTTAGTTATCAGACTCTTCAATTTACCAAAATCAGCACGAGTACCAGTCAAGAATAATATTTTCTTCATAATCTACTCGATATGTTCTTTTTTCAACTGGATATCTCTAGGTACAGCTTTAGTCACGACTTTACCCAACAAAGATTCATAGTCATCAGCTAAAAAATCACCTGTACCTGGACGCTTTACCCATAGGTTATCACTTGATAAAGTTTCGCCTTCTTGAATATCTGCAATAGTTACTACACTTGCGTATGCAAAATCGATAGTCACTTGCTCTTCTTTAGCTGCTTCTTTATTACCGCCTCGCATTTTCGCCATACGCGCTGATTGTTCAATTAACTCTGCGCACTCTTTTGCATCCATAGAGCAGCAAATATCAGGGCCAGGACGTTCTTTGCTGTCGGTAAAATGTCGTTCCAACACTGAGGCGCCAGCAGCTACAGCACCTAAACACGCGAGATTATCAATACTATGGTCCGAAAGACCTACAACTGCATCAGGAAAAGATTCTTGTAATTGCTCCATTGCTCCAATACGAATTAGATGATCTGGCGTAGGGTATAAATTGGTAGTATGCAATAGACAGAAAGGCGTTTGGTGCTTACGAAAAATCTTAACCGCTTTATCTATTGAAGGGATATCGTTCATACCGGTACTAAGAATGATTGGTTTACCAAAACTAGCAATCAAATCTAGTAGAGGGTAATTATTACATTCACCAGAACCAACCTTATAAGCAGGTACATTCATACGCTCTAAACGAAGAGCCGCAGCTCGTGAAAAAGGAGTACTAATAAAAATTGCTCCTTTTGATTCAACATATTCTTTTAGCTTCGTTTCATCAGCTTCATTGAGAGAGCAACGTTCCATAATTTCATAGATAGAAACATCCGCGTTACCAGGAATGACTTTCTTTGCTTCGCCGCTCATTTCATCTTCAACCACATGAGTTTGGTGTTTGATCACCTCAGCACCACCTTTAATAGCCGCATCTACCATTTCATATGCAACTTTAAGAGAACCTTCGTGGTTAATTCCAATCTCAGCTATAACTAGTGGGTCGTAGTCTAGGCCAATTTTTCGACCAGACATTTCAAATACAGGGGTTGTCATTACTTAATTCCTTCAATCTTTTTTCTACAATGTTCAAGTCTTCGATGGTGTCGATATCAGCTGAGTTAGCTTCAGACATTATATATGGGAAGACATTGGTTCTTGGGAAATGGTTTATTTTCTTAAATTCGGCAACGGAAAATGCATAAATAGCTCCGTTAGGTTGAAATGCTTTAGGTAAGTCTTGCCTACGCTCATAAGGTGCTTCATTACTATAAAGCCCGCTAATTGACCCGTCACTTGATTGGATATACGATTTAATTGGAGTATGTCCAGGCTCAAAAACACTAATGACAAGGGATGCATTACGTTCGGTATATTGAGTTAAGGCCTCACTCAAGTGAGTACAAGTGCGTAATGGTGACGTTGGCTGCAATAGAACCATGTCTTCAAATAGTTCCTGTCGTTCTGTTAGCCACTCAATAGCGTGTGAAATAACATCTATACTGCTTGCAGTATCATTAGCTAGATGCTCCGGTCTTTGTATTACTTTAGCGCCAAATTGCTTGCTTACTTCTGCAATCTCTGCGTCATCCGTAGAAACGTAGACTTCACTTACCAATCCACACTTTTGTGCAGCATTGATAGTCAAGCCAATTAATGGCGTACCATTAATTGGCAATACATTTTTACGCGGTAACCCTTTGGATCCACCTCTAGCTGTAATTAGCCCAACAAATTTTTTTTTCATAATGCCATAAGTTGATTTAACTGATATATCCATCTCAGCCATTAAAAGTTACTGAGACACTTTTTATACATTTTGAGACAGTCTATTTTAGACAATCTCTTATAAAACCTAGATTTTGCTAACTTTTTAAAAACGGCCCCAATAGGCAGCCAAAAAGCAGCCTTTTGTGGCGTTTAGCGCTTTTGACTTGCTAACTACTTACTTGCCAACTCTTGCATTTGGGTACGCTACCGCCCTTAGGTTTGGCTCCTAAAGGCAATAGTGGTAATTTGTTCGCTTTATGCGGTTTTCATACGGTTTTAATTTGCTGCGTATTCTAGCAAAGTAAGTGCATATTGACTAGTTTGGAATTTACCCTATTTGGACAAGCCTCTCACCACGCGTTAACCCAACGGAAGCATTGTACGTCTTGTAGATACTGAGTCCCTATGTGGTACCGGTTTTCTTGTGCTACATCGCAATAGCGCTTTTCTATATCAATAAAAATATTACCGTTGCGGTACAGCGACACGAAGCTCGAGTTGTTGTTCACAACCAATAAAGCTTTAATCTCTGGGCGTGTTAACCCTTGTGGGTAGTGGTTAACCAGCAGTTTCAAGAACTCGCCAATGCGCCCTTCCACTCGCGCTATCTCTTTATCTAAAATGGTTACTTTTTCTTTCGTTGTCAGTTTTTTTAGGCTGGTATCGTCCATGTTGCCTCTCCTAATTCTACTTTCGTTTCTTGACGTTTTTTGTCTGTATTCGCGTTTGGTCTACCTTAGCCTTTGGTATTCCTTTGCTTTGGGCTGTTTGAACAAGCGCTTAGTCTGTGAATAATCGAATGGTCACTGCTTAAAATCCGTGCCGGGCGATTTAGCTTGAACTAGGGCCTTGATACGTGCTTCGAACGGATTGGTGGTGCTTTTGGCTTTGTAGTCCGCTAGGGCCTGGGAGACAGGTGTGGGTTGTTTAGGTTCCATGGGGTTGGCATCCTGTATTGCTGTTTCGGAACCTATTGCTTTTGTGGAACTTATCGCTTGTGCGACTTTTTTAAGCTTCGCTGTTTCTCGTGATGTTGATGTAGAAGCCCTTGCAGGTTTACCCGTCCCTACTTGCTGAAAGACTGGCGATGAGTCTCGCTTTGCCTTCGCTTGGGCGCTTCTTCTTAGCCAGCCATTCACAAAGTGGCCAATGTGCTCAAACGGTTTGCGCTTATCGGGGTTGATGTATAGCCACGCTTGCATGGCATGCAGTTCTTGCAGCACATCTAACTTGGGGTAGGTGCGTTCTAATATGGTGGTGAACTCATGATAAATCGGCGCGCTGCCCTCTTTGGTGAGCAGGTGAATCACGGCTTCATTGTTGGTTTTGCTTTGGGAGGTGGAGGTGGAGGTCTCATGCTCTTCAGAACCGCTTGGAGGATCAAGAACATCAGTGTCACCCAAGATGCCGTTTTTCAAACTCAACTCTGTTTTATGTTCTTTATGAAAGATTATGTGTGCAGGATGATCACTCTCCGTGGTAGATCTTGAGTCACCCTGGAGGGTGTCTGAATGATCTGTTTTCTGCGCCTGTTTTGTTGTCTTTGTACGTTCTGTCTTCTGCGCATTTTCTGGGGAGGCTAGCGGTAAGCCTGTTTGTTCTGCATTGGTGTTATCTAGGTCGGTTTGATCATTTAGGTCTAGATCTCTGTCTTCTTGATCGAGAGCTATGGCTGCTTGGTCTAGATCTGTCTGCTGAATGTGGCTGTCGTTGGGTAGGCGCAGCTGATATATATTGCTGCGCTGGCGCCCTGAATCATCAAAGCGCTTTATCCGCTTCACAAAGCCTTGTTTTTCGAGCTCGTTAACGTGTCGTTTCACGGTTCTTACCGACACTTCGCAATATTGCGCCAAGTAATTTAGGGAAGGAAAACACACGCCGCGCGCGTCTGCATTGTCGGCCAATTTTAATAGCACCAACTTACTTATCGGTGAGCCAGTTTTTAATGGGATAAAAGAAAGAATAAGAGAAACACACATGGTTAACGCTCCTTGTTAAATGATCATTCGTACAGAAATCCATTGATATAAAGGGCATTAACAACACTTTTTGGCGCTTTGGGGGCAAAGGTAAGGCGAGATAAAAAGTAACAAAAAGTGTTTCTCCTGCTTGCTCTCATCGATATGCAACAACACCACCATCTAGACTGATAACCTTCGAAGCACCTCTCACTTTTTTGTGTTCCTCTGTTTTGGCGTTATTACCGTCAACCCCAATCAAGAATCTTGAAGTACATTGCCCTCCCCATGCAGCAATAAGGTGCTTAATGAAGGCGATAGTTTCTCTTTTTATTTCAGCGTACCAACCCGGAATGGCGAGCATCGAGTGCCGTGCTAACTTCCTCACTCAGTCACGTCAGCCGTTATTTTTTAGTGATAGTGATGGGTCTGGCCAAGTACTGAGCTATGAAGCCGGCGGTTATAAAGAAAGCCCAATGGACGATTGTTATTTTAATGAGGATGAATGCGGTGACGCCCCAAGCTATGAGGATATTTGTTGGATGATAAGCCGAGCACGGCGCGCCCAACCATTAGGTTATTGCGTGATGTATTTACGCTATGTAAGCCACCACTCTGGTTATGCCAAAACCGTAGCCACCAGTTTGCGACAACACATCGGATTGCACCCTAATTTAAAAGAATCGTTATCAACGTCTTTAATCGCCTATTTACAACAACACGAGGATTTATTTTGTCAAACACTCCACCAGCAACTGATCGAGTTCCACACCAGCCGTTAAAAGCGTCTGCTGATTCACAAAAACTGGCTGACTCGGAAGAGCGGGCTAGCACGGAAGAGCGAAGTCCTTCGTTAGAGCCTTGTTTTTCACTCGCGCCCTATTCCTTCAGTCTGGTTTCGGTTTTACTCCGTTTGCCTCATTGCCCGGCATTCTCATTTATTACGGTGCATTGCAGCGCCACGCCACCACAGCAAGATGTAGACGTAGCCGAGATTCGCCGATGGCATAAAAAGAAAGGCTGGCGCGATGTGGGGTATCACTTTGTTATTCGTCGCAATGGGGATGTCGAACTTGGCAGGCCACTGTCGCAAACCGGCGCGCATGTGAAAGGACACAACAAGGGCAATATTGGGATTTGTTTGGTCGGTGGCTGTAATGCCGAGCTGCAACCAGAAGATAACTTCACGCTTGCGCAGCGTAAGGCGCTGTTTGGTTTGATGGCTGCACTGCAAGAGCAGTTCTTGATTTCAGATGAGAATGTAAAGGGGCATAAGGATTGGGGCGTGAATAAGGCGTGTCCGGTTATAAGGATAAGAGCTTGAAGAGCAGATACGGGATGCGAGTAAACGAGATGCGAAAGGCTTAAGAGCGGGAGTGACGAGAAAGGCGGTATATCACCATCAATAAACCAAGGAGCAGTATGACATTGTTCGGAAGAATATTCGGGAGCCAGTCTTCCATTAACAAAGGGTTAGATGCACTCACCAACACAGGAGATGCGATGTTTTTTACTGATGAAGAAAAAGCGAAGCACAAACTGGCACTGCTTAAAGCGTATGAACCTTTTAAGTTAGTACAGCGCTACATTGTGTTGTTGTTCACGATTCCTTATGTGGCACTGCATGTGATGGTGATTTTGGGTTGTATGCACGGCTACGATTGGAAACCTTTGGGGGAAATGACCAATGAAGCGTTTGGTTATCCGGTGTTAGCGGCGATTGGTTTGTATTTAACGGGTGGGGTGGTGAAGAAGTAGAAGAGCAGATGCGAGTAGCGAGTAAACGGGATGCGAAAAGCTAAAAGAGCAGATTCGAGTGGTGCTTTTAGCTCCTCCCCTTTATCACGATTGTTACTTGGCAAAAAACATCAATATAAGGGGAGGCTGGGAGGGGTTGGTTAGGCATCGCTAGCAACCCCCTCTAACTCCCCCTTCTATTAACACCATCACTCACAATAGTTCGGTGTTCAAGGGGGAGAACCAAAAGCGAAGTTTTCGAATGATTTAAAGTGCAGATGCGAAGAGCTTAAAAGAATAGATGCGGGTAGCGAGTAAACGAGTAACGAAGAGATGAAGAGATGAAGAGCAGATTCGAGTGGCGCTTTTCGTATCTCGCCACTCGAATCCCGTTACTGCTTTTAGTTATTTCTTGTCGCTCGAATATGCGTAGTTGTAGTAACCGTAGCCGTACGAGCTTGATGCTTTCTTCTCGATGGCGTTGAAGATAACGCCTTTCACTTCGATGCCCGATTGTTCGAAACGATTACGAGCTACATCGATCTCTTTAATGGTGTTTTGACCGTAACGAGCGACCATTAATGTGGTGCCAGCGAAGGCGCCAACAATACTGGGGTCGGTTACTGCAAGTACGGGTGGTGTATCGACAATCACCAAGTCATACTCTTTAGCTGCCCATTCCATTAGCTCTGCAAAGCGCGGGTGCATCAGCAATTCAGATGGGTTGGGTGGCACTTGGCCACGAGTAATAATGTCGAGGTTTTCAACTGGAGTCGACTTCACTGATTGAGCGAACTCTTGCTTGCTGCTCAATACATCAGAAAGGCCGTTATCCCAGTTCACACCAAAGCTTTGTTGTAGGTAGCCTTTACGCATATCGGCATCAATCAACAACACTTTTTGGCCTGTTTTTGCAGCTACTGCAGCAAAATTGGTCGAGATGAATGATTTACCAATACCCGGCGCAGGGCCAGAGATCATCAAAACGTTATTTTTTGCTTCTAGCATCGCAAAGTGCAAGCTAGTACGAAGGCCACGCAGTGCTTCAACCGAAAGGTCAGCAGGGTTCGATTCGGCAAGCAGAGCTTGGGTACCCTTGGTTTGCTGCTTTTTCGATTTAAAGCGGTTGGTTAGCTCAATCTGTAAATCAGATTTTGGTACCGCTGCGTAAACCGGAAGGCCAATTTGTTCAATTTGATCTGGGCTTTCAACACCACGGTGGAACGCCGCTTTAACCAATACAAACGCGACACTTAACATGCCACCCAGTAGCGTCGCTAATACAACAATCAATGGCTTCTTCGGTTTAACGGCGCGAGCGTAAGCTTGCGCGTCATCTAAGATACGAACGTTACCGACCGTACCGGCTTTAATAATGCTCAGTTCTTGAACCTTGTTTAATAACTGGATGTAGATTTGTTGGTTTACTTCTACGTCACGTGTCATACGCAGTACTTCACGCTGTGTTTTTGGCAGCTTTTGCACTTGCTTGTTCAGGCGCTCTCGCTCACCCAATAATGTTTTTCGCTTATCAATCAGCGACTTATACGCCGGGTGATCTTTAGTAAAACGCTGACTGATATCACTCTCTTTGAACGTTAGCTCGTTCAATTGCGCTTCAAGCTCTACCATTACCTTTAGGGTTGATTGTGCTTCTAAGCCTAAGTCGATCGATTCGTTCTTTTGGCGATAATTGTTCAGTACGTCTTCATAACCAGTTAGCTCAGATTTAATACCCGGAAGATGACTCTCTAGGAACTCTAGGCTCTTCTCTGCTTCTGCTGAATTGCGCTTCACGTTTTGTAAGAAGTAGATCTGGCTAATATGATTAAGGATTTCAGAAATCTGTTGCTTGTTTTCACCTTCAAAGCTTAACTTCAAAATACCGGTTTGCTTACCTTGCTCAGACAGAGACAAAGAAGCTTTCAACCATTCGATCGCTTCTAGTCGGCTGCGTTGACCAATCGAGAATTCAAAATCGTTGTGCGATTCAAAACCTGCCACAAACAAGCTGTAGTCGTCGGCTGTGGCTAGCTCACCCACTTTGCCTTGCAAGATAACGCGCTCATCGTCACGAACCAGTTGGTAAGTACCCTGTTCGGCATCGACGATCTGAATGGTATGTGCGTAATCGCTCGCATAGCTTGGCAAGGTAAAGCGGCTCACTGCGATGTGGTTGATGTCGCCGGTTAAGCGTGCAAACCCTTTGCCGACGATGGGTGCATAGTTAGGTGATGTCACAGTAGTTAGGTTAAACTTATCCACCGTTTCGCCCAAGATCATACGAGACTTGATGATCTCCACTTCTGTCGTGGCAGAAGATTCCTGAGAGAACATGTCTCCCATGTCACCGACCATCGATGAAATTCCGCCAGAGCTCTTCTCTTCAATTTGGATCAGTGCATCGGCTTTGTATATCGGTGTTGAAAGCAGGGCAAACGCAATACCAAACACAGCAAAAGCAAATGTGGTGAGCATGATTAGCCATTTAGCATCTAATAAGATACCAAGCAGTTTTCCTAAATCTATCTCATCAGAGTTATCTGTGTGTGATTGCTGAGATGGTTGTGTTGTCATCAGATTGCTACTTCCTAAATTATTGCTATTTAAGAGACGATATATACGCTCCGCGTACTTCTCTTTTATATGATTCTGTTGGTGGCTTAGCCACGCCTACGTGTAGTGCATGACATTTAAAAAGCTGTCTATTTAAAACCTACTGCATTTAAATCTACTGTATTTTTAAACCTACAGTTTTTTTACCCAAGCTTGCGCAGCTTCGTCAATCAACTTATAAGCATATTCAAACGCTTCACGGCTTTGACGGTGCGGATCGGGAATGTCTTTTTGGCCAATCCACTGACCAAACAGCATGGTTTTACCACGCGCTTCCGGTGAAATTTGAGTGAGCGCCTCCATATGGCCCTTCTCCATCACCAATATCAAATCATACTGAGCACAAAGTTGTGGCGTCACTTGCTGAGACTGATGGTTTTCAACATCGACACCATTTTCAGAGGCAATCAAAATCGCCGTGTTATCTGCTGGCTTACCGATTAAACTACTTTTTTCGGCAGCAATGCCTGCAGAGGCCACTTCTTTGTTGGGAAGCAGTTTTTGAAGAACACGTTCTCCAGTCGGCGAACGACAAATATTACCGACGCACACCACCAAAATTTTATTAAACATAATTCACTTATAACGTTAGTTTTTCGTAAACCGAGCGTATTTATAAACCTGATGCACTTATAAAACGAGTTTTTTGGAAGCAGAGCATCTACAAGCCAAGTGCATTTGCAATGCTAGACGTTCTTATAAGCCAAACGTTCTTATAAGCTAGACGTTTTAAAAGACAAATGTGCCTACAAACAAGATTTACTTTTAAACATAAAAAATCAGGCCACACGTGAAATGTGACCTGAAGATTAATCTATCTTAGCCTAAGGCCAATTACGGACACGTAACGCACCTTCAGTTAAATTATTAAATCCGCTGATGGTTGGTAGTAACTGCCCTACAACACGGTTCCAACGGCTAATAGGTGCTGCCGTTACGTAAACAATGTCGTAAGGTTTTAAATCAAACTCAGTACCAATCACCAAGGCAGAGGCATCTTCTATATTGAGCTGGTAGATATCAGCCATACGCTCTGATTTGTCATCGGAAGTGCGAATTACAAACACGCCTGTTGCATCGGCAGTGAGTTCGTTGATACCACCAACATTACTGAGCGCTTCCGTCAGGCTCATCCCGACTCTATCTATCTTCAAGAGCTTCGGTTCTTTAACTTCACCCATCACGAACACTTTCTGCTTATCATTACGCGGCACGTGAACAATGTCACCGGCTTGCAATAAGCGGTTTTGAGTTAGGTCACCACGTTGCATTAAGCCGTAAAGAGAAAGGTTCTCTTCCACGCCATTACGGGTTAATGAAACATTACGCCAGTCGGCATTTTCAGATAAACCACCAGAGCGGTTCACGGCATCCAGTAATGTTAAAGGGATATTGGTAATCGCTTGCTGGCCAGGTTTTGAAACCTCACCGGTAATGTAGGTTTTCTTAGAGCGGAAAGCCGCAACGTTAACATCAACCTGAGGGCTTTCGATGTACTTAGCTAAGCGAGTTGCAATATCAGTACGCACTTCACGAACAGTTTTACCGGCTACTTCTACTGTACCAATGTACGGATAGAAGATGGTGCCATCGGCATGAACCCAGTTACCCGCTTCGGTACTACTACGGTAAGAACCGGCAGGAATGGTTAATTCCGGGTGATCCCAAATGGTGATATTTAGGATATCACCGACACCCACTTGGTATTCATACTTCGCGATATCAACATCAAGTTCCGGGTTTGCTTGTGACACCGATAAAGATTCATTTCGGTAGCTTGATACCGATTGAGCCGTGAGTGGGTAAAGATTAACCACGTCAGAAATATCAGACTCTTGCTGCTCCTCTGAAGGCTGAATCACATTCTTATTGCCAGTCGAAAGGTGTGTTCCTGGAGTCGTACAGCCTGCAAGCAATGCAGGAAGGAGCGCTATAAGGAGACGATGTTTATTAATCTTCATGTTAACCAAGTTCATAGAAACGGAATGTGTCGTGATACCCCGAAGGATACCCAAAGGAAGTGAAGCGAGTCATTTTATCAGCTACGCAGTATTTAATAGAGCTAAGGAGTGAAAGAGCCGTGATCTTACTCCCATTTACGATTGGGAAGTGGGACGCTACCGCCCTTTGATATTCCGCGACATCACACTGCGTAGTTAATGTGCCTCTATCTATTTGGAATTGAGATAGAAGTTTTTTGTCGTAAACCGAGTCAAAGACCGTACTTTCACGCGGTTCTTTTATTGCGTAAGCATTATCCACAATCTGCGCTTATTATCAACCTAGTTGAATGGTTTCAAGATGAAAGAGCTTAAGGGCTGATGCGAGAGCCTAGGAGCGGATGAGAGTAGCGAGATGCGAATAGACGAAAGCGAAGAGCTCTTCAAATCTCGTTAATCGCATCTGTCTTTATTTCGTATCTGCCTTTATCTCGCATCAACCTTTATTTCGTATCTGCCCCAAAATCTACTTAACGCTACTTGGTCTTTGGAACCAAGGTGAGCGAGCATCGGTTTGATCGAACAAGTTGTATTGCTTATTCAGCACTTGGCCGCCGTCACGCGTGATTGGTAACCAGGTAAAGCCTGCGCGGCTTGAGCTTGGTTTCACTGTGACTAAATCAAACGGAATCGATACATAGAAGCCTTTGGTATAGCTGCCTTCACCGTACTCTTCAGTTGTCATGTCGGTTAAGCTGACAAACGCACCGGCAATAACGCCACTCTTGAACTGCTTAGAGAAATCGACACGAGTACCGATATCACCCGCAAGGAATTTACCTACGCCGACTTTCAGCAAGGTATCGCTCAAGAAGTCCCATTGTGGGGTGTAGTAACCGGTAATAAAGCCAGTCGTGCCTTGATCAATCACTTTATACGTTCGGCTGCTGTCATCTGGGTTGACTTGGATCTCATCATCAAACGTGCCGAACCAGCTTTCAGGGTCTCGCTGACTTATCGCGGTCATGTCTGCACCAATGGCCCAGTTTTGGTTGAATGGGCGGTACAGGATTTCGCCACCCACACCCGCGAACATGCTCTCAAGGTAACCACCATAGGCTTGGGTGTAGACACCGCTGCCGTAGTCTTCAAACCAAGTCAGTTGTAAACGGTCTAAACGAACCGGATCATCAACATAAGAGCGGAACAAGGTTCTTACTCTTGGCGTTTGGTCAGTGCCATCTGAAGGGACGGTATAATTAAACTTGTCGTAGTTATCGACTAAGTTAACGTAAAGCGAGCCCGACAGTTCGACATTGTTTAACGCCCAGAACGAAGCGTTAGTGTATAAACCCAAACTGTACAAGTAGAAGTTTTCAGCCGAGCCGAACGATTGAGCGAGGTTTGGTGAAATCGACACATCGAATCGCTCACGCCCATCATGATAGATAACGGATTTCTTGCGTTCTAATTCGTGAGTACTTGTTGCGTCGCTGGTTTGAGCGTTAAGGTAATGATTGTTAGCCGCCGCTTTGAATGCTTGTGCATCTACCGTTGTCTCAGTGAGTTCCATCGATTTATCGTTTTCGATGATTCTATAGGTATCGATGTAACTCGGTACCGCGTTGGCGATCACGGTCGCACCGCGTTCAAGGGCGATATCTCTGTCTCGGTATTTAACCTGAGTGCCCTTTACTACAATGCTGTTATCGTCGACCAAGATTTGCGCTTGTTCATAGCCTGCGACGGTTTCAAGCTCTTCTGCAAGGGCCGCCATATCAATATCGTCAACCGTCTCGACACCGCTTGGGCGTAACTCTGCTGTTTCGGTATCTCGCCACACAGAATACATTTCATTGAAGTTGGTAGAGAGATCGAAACCAAGGGTTAGCGTATCACCTCGCTCATAGCTCACTTTAGCCGAACCCCAATCAGTGAAACGGTACACAGCGCCGACGTTCCATGGCGTGTGTTGTGTCATGTCGACACCACCGCGCACAACCGGGAAGTCTTGAGAGTAATCATTGCCATCGTATTCAAGCTTCAAGGTTAGCGGCTTATACGGGGTTTGATATTCAAAGCCGCCATAAATCGCCGCATCGCCTTTAAACCAACGTTCAAAATCGACACTGCCACCATTGCCTTTAAAATCAGACGGGCGTTCACAGTACTTGTCACTGGCTTTACACAATGGGTTGGTGAAGTTGCCACTGGTGCCCATGTATCCCCAAGCCATGCCCAAGGTAAAATCAACAGGGCCAAAGCGTTTAGTAGCCGCAACAAATTCGCCATCAAATAAACCGGTACCACCAAAGTCACGTACACCGATCGACACTTCCGGTAAGTAATACCCTTCTTCGATTAAGCGCACTTTAAAGTCGATGCCTTTATCTGTGTGCTTAGTACAACCACTGAATGAATTCTGAGAACAATCTTGATTGCCACTACCGCTATAATAAAGATCTTGAGTTTGTGTATAGCGAATGGTGGTTTCAAGCCAAGGCATCACCTGTAGGCTTACGTTATAGAAGTAATATTCATTATTAAACGAAGCACTAAAGTTGAACTCACCTTCTGGTGCCATTCGGCCTGTCGGCATTTGCATTAAGCCAACACCACCAAAGTTCATTTGTGAGGTTCTGTATTCTGTGTCGTCGAATGATGATTTTTCTGCTCGAATCGAAGAAGAATCAATGGTTGTTTCGGCAAAAACCGTCTCTGCAAAAACCTGTGCACTGTTCGTTATTAACAAGGCGCAGGTAACCGCTGTGCACACTGCCGATAGAGGGAATGATTTCTGTTTCAGCATTACAGGCCAACCTTATGACGTAGCAAATCGACGATATCTTGGTTCAACGTTGAGTATTCCGATGGCAAAGAGTAAAACGCCATAAATACGATGGCACCGGGTGCTAGGTAAACTGGCTGTTCGTTCCAGTAAGCGTATTGAATGGTTTGCACCACGCCATCAGGCTGAACAACATACGCCACGCTTTTATCTGCGGATTCACCAATAAAGCCGTTCGGCAATGCATCGAGATAATCATTCAAGGTTCCATGCTCAATCAGATTCATTGTTACCGACTCTTTCATTGCCCCCATCAACTGAATTGACGTTGGTCGTTGTGGCAAGTACAGAGAAAAGGCTTGAGTTTGACTGGCTGACGGCTTGTTAGTACGAGAACTTGAAACAAGCAGTGGATTCTTATCTGATTGCGAGATAACGGCATTACGGTCTAGCTCAATAAAAACTCGATTGAGATATTGGAAAGAGGCTAATTGTTGGCGCACTAAATTTGCTTCTGGCTCTTCTACTGCGAAAGCTTCAAGCTGGTTCAGTACATTGCGCTTTTTGGCTTCGATAGATTCGTTAGCTTCTTTAAATCTAGTAGCTGCAGTCGCTTCAGTATTGGTTTCATCAAACAGTTGAGCCGAAAGGGGGAAGTAACCAATACTGCCGCTAGCATTTTCGTTAGAGCTAGCATTCGCATTAAAGTTAGCATTCACGTCGTCTAATACCTGAAGCAGTCGAACGTTAGTTTTATACTCAAGCGTCACACCTTGAAGAGGAAGCTCGATTGTTGTTTTAACTGAAGAAGCGCTATTAGTTTTATCAATAGATGCAGCAGTATTAAAATTAGAAGCCGCAGAAGCAGAGCTCAAAACAAACACAGCGCTCATCATTAATAGAGCTCTCACCAAAGGCAACCGACGCCCCGTCATTTTTGATGTATGACTCATATAATTCATCATTTTAGTTCATTACCCTGTTCGTTAATTGCTTTGATAATGCTTAAGGACGGTTAACTCAAGCCTTGTCATATCAGGGCCTAAATACTGTATGGTTTTGACCACTTTGCCTTTGCTGTCGACCCAATACTTGTTGGTGATCTCTTGTTCTAACATTGGGAATTGAATTTTTTCTTGGAACTTCTTGGTATCGATAGACGCTAACGGAGTTTCGACCGTTTCATTTCCCGCATACGTTCGGGTGATATTTGCTTTATAGCCGAATCGATAGTTAGGTTGCCAGTCGTACACCGCTTGCCACTTTTGAGCACCAAGGTTCGCTGACACATCAAACGTAGAAGAAGAGTCTGCCGACGAGCTGTTTGCAGACGAGAACGTATTTAACGGTTGGAATGCCAAACCTGAAAGGTTTTCGTAAGGAAGCAATAGCGTTTGTACGATACGTCCATTTTCAGTGACGATCATCGCTTTGTCAGAAGACATCCACTTTAACTGCTCTGCGCCCGTTTGCGGGTTTTCACCTACGTAAGCCAAAACCATGAAGATTTTGCCTTGGTCATTCACTTCCGCGTAAATGCTGGAATAAGGTAAGGTCTGAATGTATTCCTTTGATAGCTCAACATCGGAGCTTCCAAAAAAGGCTTCATCAAAAGTAGAATTAACGTCTTGAAACTGCTGAGAACAACCAGCAAGAAAAAGACCAAGAGATATGATTAGAGGTTTAAGCATGACGAGTTCTGCTTCCTAGCAATCTGGTTGCTGCTGTCCAATATGGAAATTAATCAATTAGATATAAAAAAACCACTTTATGCTTTCACATAAAATGGTTTTAAACATACGTTAACTAAAACATGTATTACTCAAAAATTATCGAGTAGTTGTTGTAGTCGTTGCACCGCTTTCGTTAGAAGCAACCGCTACAGCTGCCGCTGCTGCTACTGCTGCTGTCGCAACTGCAACTGTTGTTGCTGTGCCAGCTGCTGCTGCAGATGCACCAGTACCTGCTGCTGTGCCAGTACTTGAACCAGCTGCCGCTGTTTCTTCTGCTGCAAATGCAGCACCTGAGAAGCTAACTGCTAATGCAGCTGCTAGAGCCATCTTTTTCATAATGATTTCCATTGATATAAACGTTTATATGTAGAAGATGATTTTCACACCCTCAATCAGTTGCTCAGCTTAAACAACTGATTGATCATGATAAATAATAACCACAATCAAGTAAATGGATAAATCATAAACAATACCTTATAAAGTATTATTTATGAAATAACGTCACATAAATATGAGTGCAAAGCAGAAACCTATCCCCATGCTAATGCCTATGTAAGATAAGGCAAGTTAAGCACACAAACCGATTGTTAAGCTGAGAAGATAAACCTCTGCCAAGCCCAGAAGACAAACCACACCAGAGCCTAGAGGTAAGATGCCATCAACTCTTTACTATTAGCTGCTTGCTATTAACTATTAACTATTAACTATTAACTACACTTTGTCGCCAGTGCCTTTGCCTAACACGGTTTGAATAATGTCACGATTAGATAGCTGATAACGCATTAACACTAGCGTATCGATGCCAAATATCATCTGCCATCGAACTTTACACCCCCCCCCCCCCTCAATTAAAGAGACAAGAACGATCTACATGAGGGCCTAGTCTGTAGAGATTGAATAACTAGAGACATTGGAAGTGGCCAGTGGGAATCCACTAGCCATATGAGGGAGTTAATCTTCTTTCTTAAATGCAAACCGAATCAAGACAATAACTACACCAAACGCTCCACCAAATAATGTTCCAAGTAAAACAATTATGGAACGTTTAGGAGCATCTCTACCAATTGGTTGCTCGACATTATCAAGGAAACGGAAAGTATGGAATTCAATATCTCGCTCGATTTTAAGGTCACCTAGCATTTCCAACTTTGCATTTATCTGCTGAAGACGAGGCTCAATAACACTTAGGTTTTTAACCGACTCCAAAGCTTGAACTTTAGCTTCTAAGCCCTTGGAACCTAAATCAATTCCAAATATCTCGCTACGATTACTTGTTTGAATCGGTTTATCGACCCCAGCTGCATTTGCTATTATAACAGCATACTTAGCTCGCTCAGTCTCAACTAACAATTGATTCTTAGCTTGGTTCTCCAACACCTTTTTTTGTTGGATTAATTCGTTTCTCTTACCACTAACCACAGCTTGTAAATTATTAAATGCATCTTCTTGAACCTTGGCTTCGGTAGCAGCAATATAAGAGGTTAATAAATCGAAGCTACTCTTCTTAGTCGTAGTTTGAAAGCTAACGAAGTAAGGTGAGTTATTATTTTTTTTATCCGTAATAGAAGCTGATATTCTGTCAAACCACTCGGCATGTAATGCACGCGTAGCCCCTTCACTTATGTCCGCCCCATTCGTAGAAATAACATCAAAAAAATCAGAACTGCTATCTAAAAAAGTACGCTTATTATTCGTAGAATCAAACGTATTAATAAAGCGCTGAAACAATACTTTAGAGTTAATTAAGTTATCTAACTCTTTGCTAATCAACACTGTACCATCATCTTGATAAACATTGAAAATCGGTTGAAATTGCTTTACCTGATGTTGATACTCTGCAAGATCTTGAGGTTGAGCTTTTGCAACTGTGGCGCGAGATGACCACCATTCCTGCGCTGACAGTGCAAAGAAAACACTACATAGCATGAATACGATAGTCGTTAATATAACTATTAACTTATCCTTCCATAAAGCTTTAATCAGTTCTTTAAAAACAATTTCATCCTTTGGACCATACATCGGAGGATCCTCTGGGGAATACATCGGTGATTGTATCTGTTGCTTCACTGTAAATCTCTCAAACATCAAATTAATATAGGCAATATGCCATCACGCGTGTTTTTCACGAGTGATTTTCAAACTATAAGGTAGAACTCTGCTAGCCAAAAATTATACGCAAATTTTCCAAAGAACCTCAATTAGCCGGCATTCTAAACGACTAATTACTTTTATTTGTCGCATGTAACCAAACTAGATCACCTATTCCATCCGTAGGTGAGAAATCAGCAGGGGCGTTTAGCAAAAGTTGACGTATTTTCTCATGCTCGAAGTTATGGCATGCTTTATCTAAATTATCGATCAAATCTTCAAATTCACCAATTGGTAAAAATGATTCAGTAGCTGTCATAATGCGCTCATGAGCAGTTTGTTCAACATTGTCACCAATTAAAAGCTCTTCAAATAACTTCTCTCCCGGGCGTAAGCCGGAAAATTTAATCTCTATATCCCCATAAGGGTGAAGTTCGTCTTTAACTTCTAGTCCAGACAAATAAATAAGATTTTCCGCTAAATCCGTAATTTTGACCGGCTCTCCCATATCAAGAACGAATACGTCACCACCTTTACCCATAGCTCCAGCTTGAATCACAAGCTGGGCGGCTTCAGGGATAGTCATAAAATAACGAATTATATCGGGATGAGTCACTGTAACCGGACCACCATGAGCGATCTGCTTTTTAAACAAGGGGATCACTGAACCGGAAGAACCCAATACATTACCAAAACGCACCATGCAAAAACGAGTCCCGTTTTGCTTTGCCTTCTCTTGTTGAGCTAAAGCTTGGAGCCCTAATTCAGCAACACGCTTTGTTGTTCCCATTACATTTGTAGGACGAACCGCTTTATCAGTTGAAATAAGAACAAAAGATTCTACTCTCGCTTCGATCGCAGCGTTTGCAGTGTAATAAGTACCAAAAATATTATTACGAACACCTTCAACAACGTTAAATTCAACCATAGGCACATGTTTATAGGCCGCAGCATGATACACAGTTTGAACCTTAAAACTCGTCATCACTTTGCTCAATCGGTTGATCCTTTGTACCGAACCAAGCAAAGGTATGATTTCAACACTTAATTGCTCACTATTGACCAATAAAGAAAGCTCACGTTCTATTTGATACAAGAAGAACTCAGACAACTCAAATAAAATCAAAGTTGTAGGCTTCTGTTTTATAATTTGTCGACAAAGCTCTGAGCCAATTGAACCGCCGGCGCCAGTTACCATAACTACTTTGTCTTTGATATTTGCTTGCATTAAAGACTGTTGAGGAGCAACTGGGTCTCGGCCCAATAAATCCTCAATCGGCACATCTTTAAGCTCATCTATACTAGCATTACCTTCAACTATGTCTTTCATGTCAGGAATAGTTAGAACTTCTGCTGACAAATGAAGCAATGACCCTAAGATCTGTTTTCTTCTTGAACGTGATGCACTAGGTACGGCCAATAAAATTTGTTCAACATCATACTTTAGGAGCAAAGTTTCAGATTCTTGAATGCTACAAACACGCAGACCCATAATAATGGTATTTTCCAACGTTTTATCTTCATCGATAAAACCAACAACCTTGTGACTTTCAGACGTTCTTAAGGCTAATGCTAATTGACGGCCTGCAGCCCCAGCTCCGTAAATCAGTACTTTTTTACGGCCTTTACTATTCGCTTGTGTTACTAAAACACGAACAATCAACCTAGAACCACCACAAAGCAGACAAAGGAAGGTTCCATAGATAATAGGAACAGAACGAGGGACAGAGGCATCCAAATAGAAAGCGAGGAAAGCAACAGTTGCAGCAGATACTAGCGTGCCTAAACTGACTACAGCTAACGCATGAAAGGTAAGGTATCGCAAAATAGCTCGGTACAAGCCTAGTTTAGAAAATGTAATAAGTGTTATAACCAAAGTACCTACTAACACGTATTGGTTTATTACATCATCCAGAGGTTTAATATGACCAATGCGAGTCCAGTATGCTGCGTAAAATGATGTAATGACAAAGATCGTATCGACAAAAATACTAATCATGCGCTTCTTGAAACGAGATAGATTCCAAATATAATTGAGCTTAGCCATATCATCCACTAACGAAAACAAAACGCTAGTATTGTACTAGCATTTTAATAAAAAGTATTGAGTTAACCATTCTGTGCAACTAAAAGGACTTCACGTAAGACACGACAAGTTTCATTGATCTCTAACTCTGTTAGTGTTGGATGAACCAAAAACATCAAGCTTGTATCACCAAGTTCAAGTGCATTTTTCAAGCGCTTATTCGGTCGCCATGGTGTGTTATCAAATGCTTTTTCTAAATAAACCTCTGAACAACTACCTTGATATGCAGGTATACCTTTCTCAACAATGGCATCAACAATCCTATCTCGAGTCCAACCTTTTTTAAGTTTTTCCGGTTGAACAAAAAGGTAATGCTTGTACTCGGCATGCTCTACATAATCAGGAATATGAACGTTACGAACAACGGTCAAATCAAGGGTTGCTTGATCTATCGCCTTAGCATTCAGTTGACGCTTTTCAGTCCACTCTTTCATCCTAACTAATTGAATACGTCCAATAGCAGCTTGCATTTCCGTCATACGCCAATTGGTACCAAAACTTTCGTGTAACCAACGAAAGCCAGGAGAATGCTGTCGGTTATAAATAGCATCATAGCTCTTTCCATGATCTTTATACGACCACATAAATGACCATAACTCTTGATCATTTGTTGTTACCATCCCACCTTCGCCACCTGTCGTCATTATTTTATCTTGACAGAAAGACCAAGCACCTATGTGACCAATGGTACCTACACTACGACCTTTATACCTTGCACCATGAGCCTGAGCGCAATCTTCAATCACTTTAAAACCATGTTTTTCAGAAAGAGCCATAATTTCGTCCATCTCGGCAGGCATACCTGCTAGGTGAACCACAATAACTGCCTTAGTTTTTTCAGTTAGCACTTCCTGTATCGATTCCGCAGTAATATTCTGACTATTTAAATCTACATCGGCAAAAACAGGAGACGCACCTGCAGTAACGATGGAAGATGCTGATGCTAAGAATGTTCGTGAGGTTGTAATAACCTCATCTCCAGCGCCTACGCCTATAGCTTTTAATGCAACGTCAAGAGCTAACGTACCGTTACCAAGAGCGATTGCATATTCGCTATCACACCAAACTGCAAATTCTTTTTCGAACTCACGACCTTCTTGGCCGGTCCAATAATTCACTTTATTTGACAACAAAACCTGACTGACTTTATCAGCCTCTTCTTGAGTAAAAGAAGGCCAAGAGGAGAATTGAGTATTGAGCACGCTAAAACCTATATAAGTTCGTTATCTAAAATCATTGATACATTTTGCGGGGATGCCGAAAGCTACTTTATTATTCGGTATATCACTGACAACCGTAGCACCCGCACCTATCACCGAAAAACTACCAATGTTGATGAGTTGTTTTACTTGAGCACCGATGCCTATCCAAGCACCTTCTCCAACATTTACATTGCCAGCTAAATTCGCCCCTGGACTAATATGTACGCCATCTAAAAGAACACAGTCGTGATCAACACTACTTGATGTATTGATAATGCAAGCTTGACCTACGTTAGCAAACGAGCCAACCACAGCATTCGCCATGACTACACTACCAGCACCCACTTGAGCGTAATGACTCACTATGGCTTTAGGGTGAACTAACGCTTTAAAAGTACCTCCAGCATCTTTCAAAATACGTTGTTTTTCAAGACGAACAGTATTATTACCAATTGATACAACAACAAGATCATATTTTTCGACATCGGCCAATAGGGCTTCCGTATTACCCTGGACAGCCCAACATTCGTGTCTTGTTAATTGAGGCCAGCGATCATCAAAAAAGTCAATCTGGCTATAACCATTACACTCGGCAATATCAGCAACTACCTTTCCATGGCCACTTGCACCAAGAATTGCGCACCTATTCATCAGGAGTTCCTTTAAAAGGTTCCATAGTCACATGGCCATCAGCAGAAATACCATCTTTGACAAAAACTTTTTTCACGGTGAGGAGGAGTATTTTAATGTCTACCCACATTGTTCGGTTGTCCACATACCAAACGTCTAACTTAAACTTCTCCTCCCAAGAGATCGCATTGCGTCCATTAACTTGAGCCCAACCAGTAATTCCAGGGCGAACATTATGACGCTTAGCCTGCTCGTGATTATATAATGGAAGATATTCGACCAGTAGTGGACGGGGGCCAACTAAACTCATATCGCCTTTAATTACGTTCCATAATCCCGGTAACTCATCTAAACTAGAGGAACGCAGCTTTTCTCCGAAAGGAGTCAAGCGTTTAGAATCAGGCAGCATCGTTCCGTTTGAGTCAACCAAATCCCTCATAGAGCGAAATTTAAACATCCCAAATACTTCCCCATTAAGCCCTGGTCTCTGTTGTCGAAAAAGAATTGGAGAGCCTAAATTCTTTTTTATTTTCCAAGCAACAAGGATTATGATGGGGGATAGTAATAGCAATGCTGTACTTGATAATAAAAGGTCAACAAATCTTTTCATAATTAAGCCCCATTACATTTAAAATATCCGTATTAACTTTATGAACATCAAATTTGTCAAATGCCATTTGACGACTTAGAGTCCCCATTTCCAACCAAGCATCGGGATTCTCGATAAACCAAATCATTCGTTCTGCTAATTGTTCCACATTTGCTTTTTCTACCAACCAACCATTAACGCCTTCGACAACGGTTTCTTTACAACCAGGCACATTTGTTGTCAATATAGGACGTCCCATAGACATAGCCTCAAGCACCGTTCGAGGCAGGCCTTCATGATAAGAAGGAAGCACAAAGGTAGAACACCTTTTTAAATACGGTCTAACGTCATTAGTTGACCCGCCGTAAGATATCACCCCTTCTTCTACCCACTGATTAACCTCTTGAATGCCAATGCCATCAGGTGATGGGTCTTCAGGGCCTATTAGTTCAAAATCGACGTCAGGATACTTCATCTTCACTATTCGAGCCGCTTCATAATACTCGCGTATTCCTTTGTCACCTAGCAGTCTTGCTACAAGCAAAAATCTAGGCTTACTCGGGAGTGCCTCCAACTCGAAGTGGCTTAAATCTATACCTGAACCATTGACTATGTGGCATTTTTCCTTAGGGATAATCCCCTGTTCGATGAACAGTTGCATATTATCTTTGTTTTGAAATATCACACCAGAAGCTTTAGATAAAGCCATCCGATACAAAACTTTAACTAACTTGTTTAATAAACTTTTAACCCATCCGCCTTTTTGGAAAGCATATCCTAAGCCGGTAACCATTGCATAAAATGAGTCTACCTTGCATATTCTTGCTGCTAATCCTCCCCAAATAATAGGTTTGATTGTATAAGCAAGAATTACACTATTTTTCTGTGAACTAAATACTTCCTTAAAAAAAAGAAACGTTCTCACATCCTTAATAGGATTCATTCCATTTCGTTGAACCGGATAGTCTACATACTCGGCCCCTAAATTATTTATGGTGGAAATTTCACTATCAACAGCGTCACAAGCCATACAAGTTACTTTATTGAATTTTGTGAGAGCCTTGATTAATTCACCTCTAAAGTTAAAAAGTGAACTAGGAAGAGCTCCAATGATATAAACATTATTTTTAGGTTTCATAAACTTGTTAACACTTAAATTTTATATATGCTCAAAAGATCAATATACTGCCCATAAGTCAAGCAGGTATGCTCGACGAATTAGAGGTATTGATAGAAATAGTAATGAAGAAAACCAAACTAAAGGAACAAATCTTTTATAGTTTTCGATATTCACCCTAATATTTAATAAAATCACTAATTGTATAAAAGCAAAAAACTCGAGTATACGACCAGATAAAATAGCACTAGGGAAAGAGAAAAAACCAAATAATACCAAACCATAAGAAACAGTTAACAACCTTTTCCCTATGTTATCAAAAATAAAGTACCTAGAGAAAAAAACCAATAGCAATGAAGATAGAACATAGAACGCGCTATACAGTATAGACAGCGTTGATGTGCTTGGTCCAAAATAATAATCCCTATATTCCGGAAACATCTTCATTGTCATGATCACAACGACAGGAACTGATATCATAAATATACAGGCCGTGCCTAAATATCCAAAAAATTTCAATGCTTTTGTAAATAATTTTGTTGAAAATAAAATTGGTATTAATAGTGACTTATGAGAGGCGAAAGAAAAAACCAAAATAAAAATTTTACTTATTTTGCCAATTACTAATCTTTGTTCTCCAATCCTCATATACCAAACAAAAAATGAAATACCTAATAGTGAGCGTATTGCAGCAAAATCCAACCCAGGAGCAAGTAGAAAGAAATACAATAAAACGAATAGCAATGCACTTACTGGATTTTTAGGAAGAATAACAAATTTAACAACAGTGCTAACTAGTATTATATAAAAAAACACTAAGAAGTAATTGCTAGACTCTTGAGGATTAACCAAGTAAACAAATAATCCAAATGAATAATCCTTTGCAGCCAATAACATTTCAACAAGATTTTCTTTATCTACAACTCTTTCAATCATCAAAAGATAGTTATTATAATCCGGACCGTTAGTCGCTATAGAAGCATAATAAGAGAACAAAATAACTAAAGGTAACATAACAATTAAGTAAATAAATCTTAAACTAACTTTCATCAAATTTCTTCTAAACTGCTTTCAAACATTTCACTAGTAACACTCAAACTGAAAAGTTGTTCAACTTTTTTCTTTCCATTGATACCAAAGTTACTTCGAGTAGCTTCATTGGATACCAAGAAATGAATTTTTTCATACCATTCATCTTCAGAACTCGCTAAAAACCCAACATTTTCATCAACAATGAACTTGTTAACACCAATGGGTGAAGCAACTACTGGCTTACCTAGTGCTAAATATTGAATCAACTTATAGCCACACTTTCCTTTTTCCCAAATGCTATCATTCAATGGCATTACACCGACATCTATTCTAGATAAAGACTCAACTTCAGTATCCTCGGTCCATTCGACAATCTCAATATCAAGGATATCTGATTCTATATGCGATGCACCAATCGCAAGTAGTTTTATATCAAATTTTTTAGATATCAATTCCAATGTAGGGATCAGGTTAACCAAGTATTTTGTTGTCGAAGGAGATCCGATCCAACCAATAACAACACTACTCTTATAGGTCGATCTAGGTACTTCAACGTCGCTATATCGATTAAAATCAACAACTGTTGGTAAATACTTGACTGTAGTAGCCCCCTTAGAAGTCATGTACTTACCAAGGTAATCGTTACCGACATGAATCATCTTTGAATGCTTAACTAAATAATCTAGTTTATTAGAAAGAATAGCCTTTTTTAATTTTGAACCAGTATCATAGTTGTGAAATATAGCATCATCATAATCAATTATATATGAGCTATTGATTAAAGGTGCTAACATTTCGAAAGATGATGGAAGGTATGGAAAGCATTCTTTTTCTATGACTACAACATCGAATTTATATAGCCTAAGTATATTAATTAACCTTCGAAAATAAAACCGAAGCAGAGAGCACTTTGATATCTTGTTACCTGAGTATAGGGATTTCAAATAATTAGAATCGAAGAATGGATAGACCTTAACAGAATGCCCTTTTTTTTCCAAAAAAGGAATGTATTGATAGCTACGTAGCCTGCTACTTGCTCCAAGATCTGAATATTTAGTAAGAAATGCAATTTTCATTTTATTTACTCAAGATAACCGAACAGATAATCGCTAATTTTTTATGAATTGGATAAGGATAATTCAACATCAAAAACTTCACAAGTTTAAGCTTGGTAGGTTTTAACAATAAACTACTATCAAAATAGGGGGCAAGGTTGAAGTTGGTGTCTAGCTCTCTTAATTGAGCAAAAATTTCCTGTAATTGTTTTTCTGCTAAAGCTATATTGCTTGTTAAACTTCGATTAAATAGTGATTTCAAGAGCGAACTTTTATGTGCTCCTAGTGTATTATTCCCATGTTGTCTATATAACATCGTACTCTGATTAATAAATCCAACCTCTCCTGTCAGTAATGAGACACTCAACAACCACCAATCATGCATAATTGCAGATTTTGGAATAGGTAAAGCTTTTTCCAGTAGTGCTCGATTGAACGCCATAGAACATCCTGGATATATATTTCTTACCAATAAATTACTATGCTTTTGATATTTGCCATGTGTCGTACCTCTAAAAGACTGGAATGAATCATTGATAACAGTGAGATTTGAATCTACAACTTCGACATCTGTGGCGACAAGGCATGGGGTTTTATCGGTTGATGAATTCTCTAAAGAGATCAATCGTTCAACGGATACTTCTATCTTATCTTCCTTCCAAACATCATCTTGATCACAAGTCATAATATACATTGCATTGCTTAATGATAATGCGTATGTAAAGTTTTCTTTTGCTCCATGAGAACCTGAGTCATTTACATTATAACTGACTTTGTCGTAGCTAATAATTTTTCTATAAATATCACTATCAAGCTCTGGTGAATCATTCACAATGATAATGCTATTGATGTAGTTATAGTATGTTTGATTAACCAGTGAATCAAGTTGTTCAAGTAAATAGTGATTTGGTCGGTAAATAGCTAAAACCACATCAACTGAATTTTTCATTAAAGTACCCTTTACTTTATCTTTAAGATGTTAACATTGAGTTCGGATTACTATTGAAATTTTTATAATAAAATTTACTACTCTATAAGTGTTTTATTATTCTAAGTTCGAGAGTAATTGATTGTTATAGCTATAAAAATAACTTTATATCTAATCGTATTCATTGCACCTAACATCTTAAACTTTAATCATCAGAAGGTTCAAAGATTAAAATATTCTATAGACTCTTGAACGAAGCCCTTTACATTATCAATTGAACGTCGGTGTTCTAAATCAACATGCTCAAGAACCTTAGGCCTCGTTTCATTAGCCCAAGTAAGTTCTTCTTCAGAAGTTCCATAAGCAATACCATATCGATCAGACTCTAACGGATACCATTGTTCCTTAGTTACATTTTCATCAGGTACAACTATAGATTCACACCCACAAAGATTCGCAAATATTGAATAAGCGGTATAATCATCATAGCTTATAAATTTTTTACTACGCTTAAATACCTCTGCAATCTTGTGATGCTCCATACCATCGATACATATAGCATTACTATCATGAATTTTAGATTTATGGCCTCCTTTTCGAACCATATAACAAACCCCTGCACGTTCCGTGTCACATAAATCATTATTGTATATATCAGTTGGATAATGAATAACTTTAAGTTCCGATGTTGATAACTTTGACTTATAAAGCTCAAAGTTTTTAATTGCCGAATTGAACTTGTAATATAATTCACCAGGACTGTAGTTCACTTCATTTGTGAAATGACCAGGTTGGTGTAAAAACCAACGTACGACATTTTTAGCATTAAGTGGATTTCCTGATGTAATTTCTGGATAAACTATAATACTATCTAACAAGTCATCCTTACTTATAACTCGTCGTATAGGTGTTTCAAAGTTTTCATTATTTTTGTAAGAAAAACCCTCCTTTTTTAGAAAAAGATAAATTTTAAAATTACGTAGTAATGTTTTAATACTTCCGACTTGAAACCTTTCAAAGACTCGAGGCACTAAAAATGCTTCATGTTTTGTCTCTGTATTTATTATATGTACAAGCTTGTGTAAAACGACACAACCTCCAGAATTAGCATTATAAGAAGGTGCATATATATAAAACTTCATCTAATTATAACTCCTATACTTAATCGTGGTTTTTGATATGCAATTAGTCATTACTAAATATGACAAAGCAACCGATACCATACCTAAAACTACAGGTATAAATAAAGTAGATGCTGACCATTTAACTAATAAAGAGCTTAACGCGCTAACGATAATAATTGATATTATTGCAGAGATAACGCCACTCATTAATAACAATTTCAATGCACCATAAAAGAACTTTCTAATATTATATGAAGACCAAACCATGAAAATAAATATGTTAATCAACATAAATAACTTAGAACTCCCAAGGCCAAGAAACTCACTTGCGATATATATATTAAGGGGAATTATTACCATACTAGCTAAAGTGTAGAACCTTGTGTGTGATTTTAAGTCGCCACTAGCATATAACAGGATAAAACTAATTTCAGATAAGGCTACAAAATAACTACCAACGAGAAGGTAAGGGAAATAATTCATGACTTGATCAGCCACTTTTGGGTCACCGGTCCAAACCTCAATAACTACATGACCAAATACTATTAAAAATATTACCAATGGTGTTAATATTGTAGTCAGACTAATTATCGTGCTTCTAAGTAGAGTTGACATTTCCTTATGATTTTTTTCGCTAAAAAAGTGTGTAAACCTAGGCCTAACGGTCTGAACCATTGTACTGCTAAAAATCGATAATACTGCAATCAAACTAATAGCTATAGCATAAAAAGCATACTCGGATAATGGCATATATTTGGTTAAGACTAATTTATCGCTCTGATTAACTACAACCCAAAGCATAGAAAGAATAGAAAGTCTAAACCCAAATCTAAGTACTTTATTTAACGATGTCTCTATAATACCGTCATTATTTGAAGGTAATGACTCAAGTGTCTTCAATTTTTTATCAGTCAAATTCCAAGTGCAAAGCATTACAAAAAATAAAACCCCCAACACCGCAAATAATTGAAAGTTAAAATAATAAGTAATATCACCATCAAATTTCAACAAACAAAAAACGATCAGAGGTCCATTAATTGTTGCATAAACCATATCAATAATAGCGAGTAATTTATGACTTTCATATGATAACAATATACTTCTAAAAGGCCCTTGTAAAAACCTAGCAGCTGTAATAAAAAACATTAATGTGGCACTATATGACAATAATGAAGGCTCTAGTGTCGAATTAAACCATTTATCAGCATACCGACCTGATATTTCAAACCCTAGAACCGCAACTATCAAAGCAACTATAACAAAAAACAAAAGTACAACTTTTGCCTTTTTTACAAATTCAAAAAATGAAAAATAATTTTTTTGAGTAATTATTGACTGACGGGTCAATGTACCACTTACACCAGCGTCTAAAACTTGAATACAGGTTTGTAATACTACAAACGATCCAATCAATCCATATTGTTCACTGCCTAAGTGTTCTAATAATATTGGTAATAGAGCAATGCTTAATATTACTGTGTATATTTTCCCACCAAGTATAAAAAAATTATTGATATGTATTTTTTTCATTAGTTATGCCATTGCTTTTCTAATCGCTGCTTTCACCTTGGTTAACTCTTCATCAGTCATATTATAAAAAATTGGGATTCTTACCAATTTTTCACTCTCACTTGTTGTGTTTATATCTTCACCATGAAATAAGCCTAATTTTTTACCCGCTGGAGAGCTGTGTAATGGTATATAATGAAATACACACAATACATCTTCACTTGCCATTGATTTGATAAAATTTTGTCTTTCTTCTATACAAGAAAGTTTAATATAAAACATGTGCGCGTTATGCTCACATTCAGTAGGGACATATGGAATTGTGAATTCTTTGTTTTCAAATTCAGTAGAAAATAACTCAAAATAGCTATCCCATAACAATCGGCGTTTTTCATTTATCTGGCCAGCTTGTTCTAACTGCGCGTACAAATATGCAGCTTGTATCTCACTAGGTAACATGCTGCTTCCGATATCAACCCAGGTATATTTATCTACCATACCTCTAAAAAATTGACTACGATTCGTACCTTTTTCTCTTAAGACCTCTGCGCGTGCTTTATAGCACTCGTCATTAATTAAAAGAACGCCACCCTCACCACCTGAAGTATAGTTTTTTGTTTCGTGAAAGCTATAAGTACCTAGATGTCCTATTGTACCTAGAGCTTTTCCTTTGTATGTCGCCATCATACCTTGAGCTGCATCTTCGATAACGACTAGATTATGCTTTGATGCAATAGCCATTATTGCATCCATTTCACAAGCAACACCTGCATAGTGTACTGGAACAATCGCTTTCGTTTTATTCGTTATTGCTGCTTCAATTTTGGTTTCGTCAATGTTCATAGTATCAGTTCGAATATCAACAAACACAATTTTAGCCCCACGAAGCACAAATGCATTAGCTGTGCTTACAAAAGTATAACTCGGTACAATAACTTCATCACCAGGTTCAATACCAATAAGAATTGCTGCAAGTTCTAACGAATGCGTGCATGACGGTGTAAGAAGTGCTTTTAATGTGCCGGTATTTTTTTCAAACCAAGATTCACATTTCTTGGCATATGGACCATCACCGCTTAACTTAGCTTTAACAATTGCGTCACTGATATAAGTTACTTCATTACCCGTAACTGCTGGTCTATTGAATGGTAGCATTTCTATTTATTACCTTATTTAAAAACTAGATATTGTACTTATTGATTCTATTTTTCTTAAATCGCTCACTGACACCAGTATCCGAATTAAAGTTAATTTTTGTTGGCACCTTATAAGTCTCTAGTTTCTCTCGACAATATTTACGAATTTGTTTTTTTAGCTCTTTTATATCAGTATTTTCCGCTGGTGTTATATTTGTTACAACAGTTTGCCCCGTGATTGCACTGGCAGCAGCATAAACAACGCAATCTTCTACGGCTTCAATCTCCAACAATACCGATTCAACTTCGCTTGGTAAAACCTTCTCTCCACCAACATTAATAACTTCTTTGGCTCTACCTTTTATTCTCAAATATCCATCTTCTGATTCTTCTACCAAATCACCAGTCTTAAACCATCCATCATCTGAAAAACTATCCATATTATGGTTTAAGTACCCTAATATTTGGGTTCGACTGCGCAACCAGAGTTCGTTATTAACAATTTTGTATTCTTGATTAGGGTCATCAAACTTAATTTCTAAACTGCTTGAGGAACGGCTAGAAGTTTGGGCGATGCCGGTTTCACTCGTTCCGAACGTCTGTAATAATTTCACTCGTGGCCATGTGGATTTCAAACGTAGCAATAAGCTTTCAGGCATCGCTTCCGTTCCATATGTAACCATTCGCAAAGACTTAAGTTCATATTGTTGGTGTACATTTGCAATTAGCATCATATTTAAGAACGTTGGTGAAGCAGGCAGAAGATTAACTTTTTCTCGCTCGATCAACATAGCTACATGCTCAGGCTCCCTCTTTTGAGGGATCACAATTTTTGCACCCATTGATAAAGAACTAAGTAGCGTATTCAAACCACCAATGTGGTCAAACATCAAAAAAACCATAATAGATAGAGTCTTAGGTCGTTTTTCAATATATGAATCCAACAATATATCCAAATTATGAATCATCGCTTTTGGCTCTCCAGTACTCCCGCTACTAAAAAGAACCAGTCCAGACTGTTGACGATCCATAAGATCCGAAATTAATTGATGTCGACAATGATCGCCTAATTCCAACGTCTCAATAACACAAGTTGGTGATTTTCTTAAATTGATAATGACATCTGGTTTGATTACGGAAATACGTTTATCTATCTCTTCATTATTTTCACTTACTATTGGAACAATTGTGCATTTTTTCTTAACTAAAGCAAAAAATAATGAAATAGCATCGAATGAATAATCACCAACTATGCAAACTACTTGATTGTCACCAACATCTACTAATATCTTTTCGAATTTTTCAATATTTCGAATGAGTTCAATATAAGTGTATTTACCAGAGTTGAAGCTAAGTGCTATAGATTCAGAATAATCTGAAATTTTCTCCAAATATTTCACTATTTAAATACTCCACCTAAATATATCACCTGCCCTGTAATAAACTCGCTTCTTGGAGATATAAAAAAGTCGACAATATTAACAACATCATCTTCTCTTCCAAGTCGTTTAATAGCTTGACTCGCAATCAGATCATCAATCTTTTGTTTCGGTACAGCCTTTATCAAATCTGTTGGCACTGGAGTTGGCCCTACAGCATTAACGCGAATACCATAAGGTGCTAATTCTTTGGCTGATATTCTAGTTAATGATTCTACTGCTGCCTTGCTTGCAGCGTAGATAGCTTCGCCTCCCAGATCTAATGGAACAGCAACTGTTGAATAATTAACAATAGACCCTGATTTTTGCTTCATCATTAATTTTGAAATTTCTCGAGAAAACAAAAAAGTACCGTAAACATTCGTCGCCATTACATCTTTAACACTACTCAAAGGCGTTGTGATGAAGTGATTCATTGCAGCCATACCTGCATTATTAACTAGTACATCAATGGTTAAATGCTGTTTTCTTATACTTCTAACCATGGATACAACAGCTTTTTCATCTGTCACATCTAGTTCAAAATGATGATAATTTTCGTGTTCAATACTACTTTTTTGACGGCTACAACCTATCACCTTATGGCCAAGCGCTAGATAATACTCAGCTAAAAACTTACCTAAACCTTTTCTAGAACCTGTAATAACGATATTTAACGGCATAATAAAGTCTCTACTCTTCGATTAATTGCGCAATATACTTTGCTAGTGTTTCAACACTCCGAAATGGCGATGTAACTTGACTCATAGCTTTTTCATTGGCTAAAGTTACGTCAACTTCAAATTCGTCGCTAATTTTCTCTTCAAGCTCAGTGATCAAAAACACGATACCAACGCTATCTAAAACACCACTAGCACCAAACAGTTTAGTTTTAGTATGAGCTTCAATTAAAGCTGAGTTATCTTCATCTTCACCAATCTCTGATAGCGTTGATAGAACTAAGTCAATATATTTATCCATTATTTTTCACCATTTGGTAATCTATTAAAAAATCAGTTAATTGGAAGTCGTAGTGCTGATATAGCTTAACTACACCAGAGTTTGAAAGTGACACCCTTGCTGTAACGACATTTACGCCTGAATTTTGCAATTCAATTAATACTTGCTGCCATAATGTCAGCGCATGGATTCCTTCTCCATTCAGAACTCCACCTAATAATAAATTTGCTTTCTTATTTTCGCGAGAGAAAAACATATAGCCTAATAATTTACTTTTCCCTTCCTCATTCAATATTAATAAAAGACAGGGAGTATTATTCGATATGAGGTCGACAACCCAATTTTTCATTCTTAAATTGGCTAACTTTCCCGTAATGAAGGGGCTTTCATGAAAGCGAGAATAAGAGTACATTTTATCCGCACTTTCTATTATTTCTTGTTGATAATCACTAGTAATAGAATTTAGATAAATATTTGTTAGAGGCTTAGATACTAAATTACGCTTCTGTAACTTGGTTAGCTTAGCCAGTGCAGATATTTCAGTACCAACAAAACCTTGTTCTGATAAAAGAGTACGAACTTTACTATTAACACCAACCCGGCCGTAAATAAAATCATAAGTATTTTTAACTTGCTGAATATGACAGTCTAGCTCTGTTGAGTCTTCATCAAAATTTATAATTTCACAACACGACAAACCAAAAACCCTAGAGTCCCAAGGTGCCTCTCTATAAAACGTATTCATAAGTTCCTCTCGAACAATTCTATATTGATTAATTGTTATGTTTATAGGCTCGTATTAATCGAGAATACTTTTCCGTTTATATCTTTTTTAGATAGCTCAGGTTCACACAATAAAGGCCAATCAATGGAGAGAGAACTATCCCCCCAAAAAATGGAGACCTCAGCCTCAGGGTTATAGAAATCGGTACACTTATAGACAAACTCAGCCTCATCACTAGTCACATAAAAACCATGAGCAAATCCCTCAGGAACCCATAATTGACGCTTATTATCAGCTGAAAGATACTCCCCTACCCATTGACCAAATGTTGGGGAGTTTTTACGAATATCCACTGCAACATCAAATACTTCACCGGAAACAACTCTTACCAACTTCCCTTGAGTATTCTCTGTTTGGTAATGTAAACCACGTAAGATTCCTTTCTTAGACTTAGAATGATTATCTTGCACGAACTGTGTCGGTTTACCTGTTACTAATTCTTCAAATTTCTTTTGATTCCAGGTTTCCATGAAAAAACCACGTTCATCACCAAATACACTTGGCTCTATAATTTTAACATCAGGGATACGGGTATCTATCACTTTCATTATCTTATCCTGCGTATGCTTCAATATTGCCCAATGCTGCTTTCCAATCACTCGCTTTAACCGAGAAAGTTTGGGTGATTCTTTCCGTACTGAGTCGAGAGTTACTTGGGCGCTTTGCGGGTGTAGGGTATTCTTCGGTGGTAATACTGATTAAGCTAGGTTTTTTTACCAGTACCCCTTGCTCAACGGCCACATCAAAAATCGCATTAGCAAAGTCAAACCAACTGACGTGTGGCAAACCCGAGTAATGGTAAACACCGTACTCAACTGCATCACTTTGGGTAATGCGCTTCGCGATTTGAATCAATGTACTCGCAATATCACCTGCGTATGTAGGTCCACCAAACTGGTCTCCGACAATGCTTAATGCGTCTCGATTTTCACCTAAGCGGAGCATGGTCTTAACAAAGTTATTGCCGTTCTCACCAAAAACCCAAGCGGTACGAAGGATAACGTGCTTTTCACACGCTTGTGCAACAGCTTTTTCACCAGCGAGCTTACTTTCGCCGTAAACACCTTGAGGGTTTGTCTGGTCACTTTCTGCATACTCACCCACTTTATTACCTTCAAAGACGTAATCAGTGGAAATATGCAGTATTGCAGCACCAACATTTTGCGCCGCTTGTGCTAGATATTTAGGGCCGTCACGATTAATCGCATAAGAAAGTTCAACCTCCTCTTCAGCTTTATCAACCGCAGTATGTGCCGCAGCATTAATAATGATGGTAGGCTTGAAATCATCAACAATAGCATTCACTGAGTCTTGATTGGTGATGTCTAGCTGGTCTCGGTCTAAAGCAAGCACAGTTGTGCTTTCTTTATCCGCCAATTGTTGAGTCAGGCAGTGACCTACTTGACCGTAACAACCTGTAATTAATACTCGCATCAATTGATTGCCTTTTTTTGACTCTCATTAACTAAACGAGTCAAGTATTGACCGTATTCATTCTTCATCATTGGTTTGGCAAGAGCTAACACTTGCTCGTCACTTAACCAACCATTACGCCATGAAATCTCTTCTAAACAAGCGACTTTCAAACCCTGAACATTCTCAATCGTTTGAACAAAAGAAGACGCTTCATGCAGGCTTTCATGCGTGCCAGTATCTAACCACGCAAAACCACGGCCCAGTAACTCTACATTCAAAGAACCATCATTTAGATACATTTCATTTAGCGTCGTAATTTCTAACTCACCACGATGAGAAGGCTTTACTTTCTTCGCCATCTCAACCACTCGGTTATCGTAGAAATACAACCCCGTTACTGCATAATTTGATTTTGGCGATTCCGGTTTTTCTTCAATCGAAACAGCTTTCATCTCTTCATCAAATTCGACCACACCAAAACGTTCAGGATCTTTAACTTGATAACCAAATACGGTTGCACCAGACTCGCGAGATGCGGCATTTTTCAACGTTTGAGAGAAAGATTGTCCATAAAAAATGTTATCGCCCAACACCAAGCACACACTGTCATCACCAATGAACTCTTCACCGATAATAAAGGCTTGGGCTAAGCCATCAGGACTGGGTTGAATGGCATACTCGATATTAATACCAAAGTAAGAGCCGTCACCTAATAAACGTTTAAAACCCGCGTTATCTTCAGGCGTAGTAATGATTAAAATGTCTTTAATGCCCGCAAGCATTAAGGTCGAAATCGGATAAAACACCATTGGCTTATCGTAGATAGGCAACAGTTGTTTAGAGACACCACGAGTCAAAGGATATAAACGCGTACCGGAACCACCAGCAAGAACAATACCTTTCATTATTTAGTACCCTTCTCAGTTATAACTGACTCAGAAGACACACCCAAGCGCTGACCGGCATAGGAACCGTCTAATACGCGAGACCACCATTGTTTGTTATTTAAGTACCATTCAACAGTTTTTCGGATACCAGACTCGAACGTTTCTTCTGGCTTCCAACCCAACTCGCGCTCAATTTTTGACGCATCAATCGCGTAACGAACATCGTGCCCGGGGCGGTCAGTCACATAAGTGATAAGATCAAGGTACTGCTTCACACCTTCTGGCTTAGTAGGAACGAGCTCTTCAAGTAATGAACAAATGGTTTTTACGACATCAATGTTCGCTTTTTCATTGTGACCACCAATGTTGTAGGTTTCACCGATATCACCTTCCGTTACCACTTTGTACAACGCGCGCGCATGGTCTTCTACAAACAGCCAATCTCGAATTTGCATGCCATTACCGTAAACAGGCAAAGCCTTACCGTCTAAAGCATTCAAAATCATCAGTGGAATAAGCTTTTCAGGGAAATGGTAAGGACCGTAGTTGTTTGAACAATTGGTGACTACCGTTGGCAAACCATAGGTACGTAGCCATGATCGAACTAGATGGTCAGAAGACGCTTTTGATGCCGAATATGGGCTTGATGGCTCGTATGATGTTGTCTCAGTAAACAAATCATCCGTACCTTCTAAATCACCATAAACTTCATCGGTTGAGATATGGTGAAAACGGAATGCTTGTTTTTTATCATCAGACAATGTATTCCAATAAGTTCGAGTCGCTTCAAGTAAAGTGTACGTGCCTACAATATTGGTTTCGATAAATGCTGCGGGGCCATCGATAGAGCGGTCAACATGAGATTCTGCCGCGAGATGCATTACCGCGTCCGGTTGATGCTCAGAGAAAACACGATCAAGCTCAGTACGATCACAAATATCAACAGCTTCAAACGCGTAACGTTCATTTGAATCCACTTCAATAAGAGACTCTAAATTACCCGCGTAAGTTAGCTTATCAACATTGACAACGCTGTCAGAGGTATTAGTAATAATATGACGAATGACCGCAGAGCCGATAAAACCGGCACCGCCGGTTACTAAAATTTTCATAACGTTTGTTAGTTCCTGCATTATTTTACTTAGCGTTCAGAATTAGTTGTTTGTACCAAGGCATTGCAATATCAATCCCCTTAGACAGGTTATACTGTGGTGAATATCCTAAGTTGATTTTTGCTTTTGATATATCAGCTTGTGAGTGTCTTACATCACCAGCTCGAAAGTCGCGATATGTCGGTTGTATTGAATGTTCTACACTCAAATCATTCAATGCTTTTTGAATCGAATAATAAAGCTCATTTAATGTAGTTCTATCCCCTAGTGCAACATTATATACTTCGTCTTTAGCGGCTTCATCACTTGTTGCTGCTAAGAGGTTCATTTGCACTACGTTGTCTATAAAACAAAAATCTCGACTAGTTTCGCCATCACCATTAATAAAGACCTCATCACCTTCAAGCATAGCTGCCGTCCACTTCGGTATAACTGCCGCATAAGCACCATTAGGGTCTTGTCTCGGCCCAAACACATTAAAGTAACGAAGGCCTATAGTTTTAAAACCGTAAGTTCGAGCGTACACTCCAGCATAAAGCTCATTTACATATTTAGTAACGGCATAAGGTGATAGCGGGTTACCAATGTTTGCTTCTATTTTTGGTAATGCAGGATGGTCACCATAGGTCGAGCTGCTTGCAGCATAAGTAAAACTACTCACTTGTGCTTCTTTTGCTGCCGCCAACATATTAAGAAAACCAGTAATGTTAGTAGCATTAGTTGTGATCGGATCAGCAATTGATCTTGGCACACTACCTAAAGCTGCTTGATGAAGCACGTAGTCAACCGCAGCTTCACCTATGCCGATGGCTTTTTCACAATCACTATATGTTCGAATATCACCTTCAATAAATGAAAATCGTCCCCATTGCTCTTCAGTGACAAGCGAATGTACTTCATCTAAATTATGTTGATGACCTGTAGCAAAGTTATCTAACCCAACCACTTGTTGATTCAATTTCAAGAGCGTTTCTAATAGATTAGAACCGATAAAACCTGCCACCCCTGTAATTAACCATTTTTTAGGGCATTCCGTTAATTGCTGCTTTACTTGGTCATATTTTGTCATATCGGCCACTTGTTTAAACATAAGGATTAGAGGGAATAAAAGTACTTTTTCGACAATCACATACTAATTAACGCATGTACGTAATTTTAGGTTTGAGGTCATTAGAGACGCATGTCTACATCGGCTTTTTCTAGGACATACTTCAAATCATATAACACATGCGTTTCTTTACCGAATGCTCTGATATTTTCTGCACCTAACCTTTTGAATTCATCATGTGATACAGCTAAAACAATACCATCATAGTGATTAAACTGTGCTTCTTTAATAACCGACAGGCCATACTCACGTTGTGCCTCTTCGTTTGAGCACCAAGGATCCATAATATCAACATTGATGTTGTATTCTTTAAGTTCAGAAACAATATCGATCACTTTGGTATTTCTAAGGTCTGGACAGTTTTCTTTAAACGTTAAGCCCATAACAAGTACATTAGCGCCTTCAACATGAATGCGCTTTTTAAGCATGCTTTTAACCAACGTAGAGACTACATATTCCCCCATACCATCATTCAAACGGCGCCCCGCTAAAATCATCTCCGGATGATATCCTACAGTTTGCGCTTTATGCGTTAAGTAGTATGGGTCCACACCGATACAGTGCCCACCGACAAGACCAGGGCGGAATGGTAAGAAATTCCATTTAGTCCCTGCAGCCTCTAACACCTCAAGAGTATCAATATTCAATTTATTGAAAATAATTGAAAGCTCATTGATTAATGCAATATTCACATCACGCTGAGTATTTTCAATTACTTTTGCCGCCTCGGCAACTTTGATGCTCGACGCTTTGTGCGTACCCGCAGTAATAATCGTTTTATACAGTTGGTCAACAAATTCAGCGACTTCATCTGTTGAACCGCTTGTAACCTTTAAAATACTGGTTACACGGTGTTCTTTATCACCTGGATTGATACGCTCAGGCGAGTAACCCGCATAGAAATCTTGGTTAAAAATCAAGCCCGAAACACCTTCAACTACAGGAATACAAGTTTCTTCGGTTGCTCCTGGGTATACGGTTGATTCATAGATGATAATATCCCCTTGAGAGATAACCGAACCTAGCGCTTCTGATGCCTTAATTAGTGGGGATAAGTCTGGTTGTTTGTGTTCGTCAATTGGTGTTGGCACCGTGACAATGTAGACGTTACAATCGCTTAAATCATCTAATGAAGCAGTGTAAGTCAAGTGAATAGCTTCACTTAACTCTTCATCACTACATTCCAATGTGCTGTCAGTGCCTATTGATAATTCAGTAATTCGACGTTCATTGATATCAAAACCAATTGTTGCTTGTTTTTTACCGAACTCAACAGCTAAAGGTAGGCCGACGTAGCCTAAACCAATGATGCCAACCTTCGTATTCTCTAACGAAAAATTCATACTATCTTTACCTAACAAAGTTTAAAAATTCGGTTTATTACTTCAGTCATTCCAACCCACTGAGACACATTTCATTTGAGACACCGAGATACCCTCCGAAACTCAAGGTAAGATTATTAAATAGGACTCTCGTATGAATTTCAATTTTATCCAAACACTTCAAGTACCACAACAGAACCCGTATCAAATGAATAAGCAATGACCTATCGAAGCGGCTTTAGGACCATTCAAAACTTTGACATCAGCAACAAAATATATAGCTTCTTCCATATGCCTCGAGAGATTTGGTCCCACACTGTTTTTCGACCTAGTCACACAACCAAGCACAACTCTCTTAAAGCTCTACTTTCAAAATTAAAATCATTCATTTTGATACGCTACCGCCCTTAGGTTTAGCTCCTAGAGGCAAAATAAATCCTGATTGTAGTGCGTTACAAAGGTTAAAATGGTCCAGCTTAAAATCAACGTATCATAGCAAATAGAGGATACATTCTCCAATGGTGGAATATAGTCTCACAAGCAAATTGCTCCTGTAATAATTTTATGCCCTCATAAGTCGATTATCTTGCTTCATATCGCATTTAGAAGTGTAAGGTTTTGATGATCCCTCGCTCTTTTCTCAACAAAGCCCCTTACTCTTATTCAAGTTGTCAATAATTGAACATTCGATGTTCAATTGATTCGAATTTAAGAAACGTGTGACTTACCAGTAAAAATATAGATTAATGTTTCGTTTTAACTTGAGTTGAGCTCCAATCATGCTTCCTCTGTATTCTCCTACCCTTTCTCGCTATACTCCTGACCTATAGTTTTTCGCCCAATAACGAATAAGAGTTCAAGATATGCAAGAGTTAGTTCCATTTGTTCAAGAGAATATGATTTTAGCCATCGTATGGATCGGCTTGATTGTTGCCATCATTGCGAACGTTATCAAAACATCAAACGCTGCCTACAAAGAGATCACGGCAGCACAAACCACACATCTGATTAACCGTGAAAACGGCGTTGTGGTGGATATTCGTACAAAGGATGAATTCAAAAAAGGCCACATTACTGACGCACTTCACATTTTGCCGTCAGATATCAAAGCAAATAGCTTTGGTAGCCTTGAAAGTCATAAAGCAGACCCAATCATCGTAGTATGCAAGACAGGTCAGACAGCTCAAGAAAGCGCTAACCTACTGGTTAAAGCAGGCTTCGAAAACGTAAGCGTACTGAAAAGTGGCTTAGTGGCTTGGAGCGAAGCTAACCTACCTTTGGTTAAAGGTAAGAAATAGGTTAAAGGCAAGAAGTAGTTAAAGGTGAAAAGCCTTTAAAGACAAACAGCCGTTAACGACAAGAAGTAAGCTGACCTAATTACACGAATATGACTTTAAGGTTTTGTTCGGCAGATATGACGAACAAAACCTAATTATAAATTTTTAAGGACAAGAAAATGGCTGAAGCAGCACAACAAGACGCACAACAAAACTTCTCAATCCAACGTATCTTCCTAAAAGACGTATCTTTTGAAGCGCCAAACTCTCCAGACATGTTTCAAAAAGAGTGGAACCCAGATGTAAAACTGGACCTAGACACTCAAAGCCGTGAACTTGGCGAAGGCGTGTTCGAAGTAATCCTACGTCTAACCGTTACGGTTAAGAACGCAGATGACACAGCATTCCTTTGTGAAGTTCAACAAGGTGGTATCTTCTCTGCAAGCGAAATGGAAGCGGGTCAACTGGCACATTGCCTAGGTGCTTTCTGCCCTAACATCTTATTCCCATACGCTCGTGAAACGATTTCTAGCCTAGTGGTTAAAGGTACGTTCCCACAACTGAACCTAGCGCCAGTAAACTTTGATGCTTTGTTCATGAACTACCTACAAAACCAAGCTCAACAAGCAGAACAAACTGAAGGCGAGCAAGCTTAAGTTTCTAAGTAGAACTTAACGCTTAGTTAGCCAATGGTCCTTATAAACTCTTAGTTTATTAGAAGATTGGTTTTGATTAGAAGCTTGGCTTTTATTAAATAGTTAGTTTTAAATGCACATCGCAGCTTCTGCGGTGTGCATTTTTTGTATATTCTTTTAGTGAAGAGCGCTGTTATTTAGTAGAGAGCGCCTTTATTTGGTAGAGAGCACTATCTTTTGGTAAAGACCTCTTTCTTTTATAGAGAACTTCTCCAGAACTCTTCGATTTCCCTCATTATTTTTAGGTGGAAGCATGACAGAAACAACTCGCCCGACTCACGCGACAGACGCTTACGGTAAAGACAGCGCTTACGGTAAAGACATTGCGATGACAGTGGTAGGCGCAGGTTCTTATGGGACATCTTTAGCGATCTCTCTAGCGCGTAACGGTGCAAACGTTGTTCTTTGGGGGCATGATCCGGTTCATATGGCTCGCCTTGAATCAGAGCGTGCGAATAATGAGTTTCTGCCGAATATCGACTTTCCTGAAAGTCTCATCATCGAATCAGACCTTGAGAAAGCGGTAACAGCAAGCCGTGACCTTCTTGTTGTTGTTCCTAGCCACGTGTTTGGTATCGTTCTAAATAGCCTAAAACCTCACTTAACGACAAACTCTCGTATTTGTTGGGCAACCAAAGGTTTAGAGCCAGAAACAGGCCGCCTACTTAAAGATGTCGCCCACGACGTGCTTGGTGATGGCTACTCGTTAGCGGTTCTATCAGGCCCCACCTTCGCCAAAGAGTTAGCGATGGGTATGCCAACGGCTATCTCTGTCGCTTCACCTGACGAAGTTTTCCTAGAAGAGCTACAAGAGAAGATTCATTGCGGCAAAACATTCCGCGTATACGCAAACTCTGATTTCATCGGCATGCAACTTGGCGGCGCAGTGAAGAATGTTATCGCAATTGGCGCAGGCATGTCAGATGGTATTGGCTTTGGTGCCAATGCACGTACCGCACTTATCACGCGCGGTTTAGCGGAAATGAGTCGATTGGGCGCAGCTCTTGGCGCGCAACCAGAAACCTTTATGGGCATGGCAGGACTAGGCGACCTAGTGCTAACCTGTACCGACAACCAATCACGTAACCGTCGCTTTGGTTTGGCACTTGGCGCAGGCAAAGATGTGGATACCGCACAAGAAGAAATTGGCCAAGTCGTTGAAGGTTATCGCAACACCAAAGAAGTTTGGTTATTATCAGAACGCATGGGCGTTGAGATGCCAATTGTTGAACAAATTTATCAAGTGTTGTATCAAGGGAAAGATGCACACCTGGCGGCGCAAGATCTACTTGCACGAGACAAGAAGTCAGAAAGATAGTAAGAGCAGTAAAGAGATTCGAGTAAGCGAGATTCGAAAAGATGAAGAGCACATTCAAAGTTCGACGAAAAATGCTTTTCATTACTCGCTACTCTAATCGGCTCTTCTAAACTCACTCGTCTCTGCCCCTTAAAAAATAATGGATGGTAAAATGAAACACTGTGAACAACAAAAAGTTTGGCAATGCATTGTGAAGGAAGCTCGACAGCAGTCGGAGCAAGAACCTATGCTTGCGAGTTTTTATCATGCCACGATTATCAACCATGAAAGCTTGGGGGCTGCACTCAGCTACATTCTGGCAAACAAGCTTAAAACAGCTTCAATGCCAGCAATGGCAGTGCGTGAAGTGGTTGAACAAGCATTTAAGCAAGATCAATCGATTATTGATGCGGCTGCTTGTGATATTTGCGCGACGGTAAATCGAGATCCTGCGGTCGAGATGTACTCGATGCCTCTGCTTTATCTGAAAGGCTACCACGCTTTGCAAGGTTACCGAGTGGCTAACTGGCTATGGAAGCAAGGGCGTATTGCACTTGCTACTTACCTACAGAACCAAATTTCAGTTGCTTGCCAAGTGGATATTCACCCAGCCGCTCGTATCGGTAAAGCGATCATGCTCGACCACGCCACCGGTATCGTGATTGGTGAAACAGCTGTCGTTGAAAATGATGTATCTATCCTTCAAGACGTGACTTTAGGTGGTACGGGTAAAGAAGGTGGCGATCGTCACCCTAAAATCCGAGAAGGTGTAATGATCGGTGCCGGCGCTAAAATACTTGGCAATATTGAAGTGGGTGAAGGCGCGAAAATTGGTTCTTGCTCTGTGGTTCTGCAAGCCGTACCGCCTCATACGACTGTCGCTGGTGTTCCTGCAAAAATTGTTGGAAAACCGAAAACTGACAAGCCGTCTTTGGATATGGATCAGGGGTTTAACGGTCGCTCTCAGAACTTCATCCATGGTGATGGGATTTAAGAGCAGATTCGGGATCCGACGAATAACCGATAGCCGAGATGCGAAAAGACTCGCAGCAGATGCTGATTATTAATAAGAGCAAAATGACGATAATGATGAAACCCGTTCAATCAATGAGCACTGTTCTTTTGATATCTGCCAGCCTTGGTGTTGCTCTTTTGTCTTCATCATCATTTGCTGCATCTCAAGGTGAACTGAAAGGCGTATCAAGCGAAATCTCTCGTCAACAAAAAAACCTTTCCTCACAGCAGAAAAAACTCGATAGCCTACAGGCAAACCTCAAGAAACAAGAGCTCTCCATCGCTTCGCTTGAAAAAGCGATTCTAGACAGTAAAAAGCAACTCAATACTGCTAATGCTAATATTGCGAACTTAAGTACCAAGATAGAAGCACTCACAGCACAAAAAAAAATTCAGACAGACAAGTTAGAACAGCTCATTCAAACTTACTACATGACAAGCCGAGCTAAAGCCTCTTCTCACATTCTCAATACTGGGGTAGAAGAAGATCGCATCAGTCACTATTACCAACACCTTGCCAAAGCGCGCTCGGCAACAATCAAAACGCTTGAACGAACACAGCTTGAATTAGAAGAAAGCCATAAGCAGCGCCAACTTGAGCAAGAACAAATAGCAATGCTGTTAAAACAACAAACCTCAAAACGCGACAAGCTATCTCAGACTCAAACGCAGCGTAAACAAACGGTTGGCAGCATTAAGAAAAACATCTCGGGTGACAAGAACTATTTGGCAGAGCTTCAGCGAAATGAAACTCGCCTGAAAGCTGAAATAGCGAAAGCCGAGAAAGCGGCACGAGAACGACGTAATGCCGTCCCTATGGATGGGTTAGCCAAACGTAAAGGTAAACTACCTTGGCCAATCAAAGATAAAGTTCTACATAACTACGGTTCGCGCCAAACCGGCCAAGTAAACTGGAAAGGCATGGTGATCAACGCTAAATACGGTCAGCAAGTTAAATCGGTTTATTCAGGAACAGTGGTATTCGCTGAATATCTGCGTGGTTATGGCTTAGTAGTACTGCTTGACCATGGCAAAGGCGATATGACGCTCTATGGCTTTAACCAAGCGCTTTTAAAGAAAGAAGGTGACAAAGTTAAAGCAGGTGAAGCAATTGCACTGGCTGGTAACACTGGCGGCCAAACTCGTCCATCACTGTACTTTGAGATTCGTAGAAACAGCCAAGCTCAGAACCCGAAGAGTTGGTTGGTTAGGTAAAAGCAGATACGGGATGCGAGTAATCGGGATGCGAAAAAATTTAGAGCCGATTTAGAAATTGAAGAGAACGTCATTACCGCTATCTATCTACCTAGCTATTCAAGTCAGCTCTTGCCCGCTCTTCAAATCCCCTTTTCGCTCACTCATCTCTTTCTACTTCGAATTCAAAGCCCTTACACCATCTTCCAATAATGTCAGTTGCTCGAAGCCTTGTGTTGTTGCAATCGGTTTGACGGTCGCTATCATCTGTAGCATTCCTTGATGGACCACTTGCTCAGTAATTTGAGCTTTTGGAGACATTGCAGACTGATATGCCAACCAACCCGATGCAATCAAGTGAAGAGACGTAACCATCGACTTCATTTCTGCATCTGTTGCTTTGAGCAAGTTCAACTCAACGAAGGCTCTCATGATACCCACAAGATTAGTTTGCAGTTTTTCTTGAACTGCCATGTAATCAAGATGGAGCTTTTCATCACGAGACAATATTTCAGGTAGGTTCGCATAGAAGAATCGGTACTTCCACATCAGCGTGAAGATAGAATCTAAGTAGCTCTTTAGTAGCGTCAGACTTTCTTGTTGCCCTTGAATCGGTGTGAACCTTTCAAGCAACTCTGTCGAATAGAGAGTAAAGATATCACGGACAATTTCTTGTTTGTTGCGGAAGTGGTAATAGAGGTTACCAGGGCTAATCTCGATGTGCTCAGCAATATGATTGGTCGTAATACTACGCTCGCCATGCTCATTAAAAAGCTCTAGAGCAGCATAAACAATCTTGTCACGTGTTTTCATTGGTAATAAGTATCCCTATCCGTTTAGTGGTTCAGTATATCCCCACTAAACGGATAGATCGAGCTGTTAACATCTGGTCTAATTAGCATTAGCTAAAATAGATAGGAATCAATCGCTGCTGGAATCAATCACTGCCAAATAGGTCTCGTGTGTAAACCTTATTTGCAACGTCTGCGATCTCTTCTACCATTCTGTTGGATACAATCACATCCGATACGGCTTTGAACTCTTCGAGATCAGAATAAACCTTCGAGTTAAAGAAATGCTCTTCTTCCAACACGGGTTCGAACACGACCACTTCTATGCCTTTAGCTTTCAAACGCTTCATAATCCCTTGAATCGACGACGCACGGAAGTTGTCCGAGCCAGACTTCATGATCAAGCGATAAATACCTACAATTTTAGGCGAGCGCTTAATAATAGAATCGGCAATGAAGTCCTTGCGAGTGCGGTTAGCATCGACAATAGCACCCACAATGTTGTTAGGTACATCTTCGTAATTCGCCAACAGTTGCTTGGTGTCTTTCGGTAAGCAGTAGCCACCGTAACCAAATGAAGGGTTGTTGTAGTGATTACCAATACGAGGGTCTAAACCCACACCTTCGATGATCTGACGAGAATCCAAACCATGCGCTTCGGCATAAGAATCGAGCTCATTGAAATAAGAAACACGCATCGCCAGGTAGGTATTTGAGAAGAGCTTTACTGCTTCTGCTTCTGTTGAGTTAGTAAACAGTACGTCGATATTCTCTTTTTCTGCGCCTTCAACCAGCAGATTCGCAAACACTTTAGCGCGTTCAGAACACTCACCCACGATAATACGTGATGGGTGTAGGTTATCGTACAAGGCTTTGCCTTCACGCAAAAACTCAGGTGAAAACATAACATTTTCACAGTTCAGCTCTTGCTTGACGCGCTCAGTATAACCAACAGGTACCGTTGATTTGATCACCATGACTGCATTGGGATTGATATCCATGACGTCTTTAATGACCGATTCTACAGAGCTAGTATCAAAATAATTGTTTTTTGGATCATAATCGGTTGGAGTAGCAATGATGACAAACTCAGCACCTTTGTAAGCCGTTTTATCTGTTGTCGCCCTGAAATTCAGCGACTTATTTGATAGAAAGTGCTCAATCTCATTATCTACAATCGGCGACTGCTTATTATTCAGCATTGTCACTTTTTCATCGATGATATCTACCGCGACTACTTCGTGATGTTGTGCTAACAGCATTGCGTTTGATAGACCCACATACCCAGTACCGGCTACTGCAATCTTCATGATAATACCTATAGTTTTGAGTAATTAACTCAACATAATTTATAACTTAGCTTGCGGTATCATACTCTGGTTGGGGAATTATTCCACTAGCCCGCCTTATCCATTCCTTGCTATACTCGTTATAGTTTTGTATTCAAAAGAGTTAGAAAATTATGATTATCGTAACTGGTGGTGCTGGCATGATTGGCAGCAATATTGTTAAGGCGCTTAATGAAGCGGGCCACAACGATATTCTAGTCGTCGACAACTTAAAAGATGGTAAGAAATTTAAGAACCTTGTAGACCTAGACATCACTGATTATATGGATCGTGATGACTTTCTAACTCAGGTTATGGCTGGTGATGATTTCGGCCCTATTGAAGCTGTTTTCCATGAAGGTGCGTGCTCTGCGACCACTGAGTGGGATGGCAAATACATGATGCTCAACAACTATGAATACTCAAAAGAGCTACTTCATTACTGTGTGGAGCGTGAAATCCCCTTCCTGTATGCCTCTTCTGCTGCCACTTATGGCGAAACCGATACTTTTATCGAGGAGAGAGAGTACGAAGGTGCATTGAATGTCTACGGCTATTCAAAACAACAATTTGATAACTATGTTCGCCGCCTAACCGCGGATGCTGCAGCGCATAACGAAACGCTTCCACAAATCGTTGGTTTCCGATACTTCAACGTTTATGGCCCTCGTGAACAACACAAAGGCAGCATGGCCTCGGTAGCATTCCACCTAAACAACCAAATGAACGCCGGTGAAAACCCTAAGTTGTTCGCAGGTAGCGAAACCTTCAAGCGTGATTTTGTGTATGTCGGTGATGTCGCAGCGGTAAACCTATGGTTCTTGAAGAATGGTGTTTCAGGCATCTTCAACCTAGGTGCAGGCAACGCAGAGTCTTTTGAAGAAGTCGCTAAAGCAGTCATCAAACACCATGGTAAAGGCGAAATCGAAACGATTCCTTTCCCTGAGCATTTAAAAGGTGCTTACCAAGAATTCACTCAAGCTGACTTAACTAAGCTTCGCAATACAGGTTGCGATATCGAGTTTAGGACAGTAGCCGATGGCGTCGCTGAGTACATGAAGCTCGTCAACGCATAGCTGTAAGCTTTATATTTCAGATTAAGACTAATAATGCACCCTACTTTTTGAGGTGCACTATTGGACAACCTAGCAAGCATAATCATTCCTCGAGTGACCGATATAAAGTTAACTCTCTGATTTAAATAATGTAGTGAACGAATGACCACACAACGTAATGATTTTGATCCAAAAGCTTACAATCCTGAGTTTGAATGGGGATTTCTAGCACCTAAATACTGGGGCACTTGGATTGCTGTTCTGTTATCGTCTTTAGTCTGCTTCTTACCTAATAGCATTCGTTTAGCTCTCGCTAAGTTTATGGCTAAGCAAGCTGTAAAAATCAAGAATAAGGCTAACCGCCGAGCTCGTGTGAATCTTGAGATGTGTTTCCCTGAGCAATCTATCGAAGAGCGCGAAGAAACTCTCTACCAGTCATACGTTACATCTATATCGTTTTTGATGGGGTTTGCTTCACTGACACTCAAGAGTAAAACTTGGCTAGAGAATAACACTTCGATAAACGGCCTGAGCAACCTAACCGATGTTACGGACGGTGGCGAGAATGTGATTTTGTTGGTACCTCATACATGGGCTATCGATATCCCAGCGGTATTATTAGCATCACGCAATTTACCTGTATCTGCGATGGCGAAAGCACAGAAAAACAAACTCAGTGACTGGCTAATGCACAGACAGCGCGTGCAATACGGCGGTCGTGTTTATGATCGCAGTGGTGGTATCAAGCCTTTCATCAAGTCAGTGCGTGATGGATATCTTGGTTACTACCTTCCTGATGAAGATCTTGGCCGTGAACACAGTGTCTTCGTTGACTTTTTCGCGACTCAGAAAGCAACGATCTCAGGCTTAGGTCGCTTATCAAAACTAAGCAAAGCTAAAATCGTTCCTTTATTTGCTCAATACGATAGCAATAGTGGCCAATACACCCTAGATTTTTACCCTGCCCTACCATTCCCAACAGGAAGCGAAGAGCAAGATGCACGCATGATGAATCAATGCATTGAAGATTACGTGAGTAAGAACCCGGAACAATATATGTGGATCTTAAGACTGCTTAAGACTCGTCCTGAAAACAATATAAACCCTTATAAATAATGATCAAATTTAAACATTTACAGAAAAATGAAAACTATTTTAGTTTATTGATACTTTTAAGTATTTTTGGTTATTTTATGTTTAAAACATCTTATCGCTATGTCGGTGATTTTTTCCAAACTATCATTTATTTAGGTACTTTATTCGCACTATATAGCCAACGTGTAAACATATTAAAACTCAGAGTTGTCCAATTATTTATAGCATCTATCATCATTCAGATAATCAGTTGGTACAACTTACATAAATTAGATCCAGAATATATCAATGAACTATCATTAACTTGGCTTGGTTATCTTTTTATTTTTATCGCTATTGCATATTGGCTTAAAGGTGACAATAATAAAATAAATATTACTCTGGTTTCTTTTTCTATTGGTGCAGTATTAACATGCCTATTACATTCAAAAGATATCCACTCCGATTACTCTAAAATAATTAATGGTGTTAGAGTTAATTATGACTTCATGAATGCAAATCACTCTGCTGCACTTCTTGCTACCTCTCTGATAATTGTCACATATATAGTTTCTAAAATAAAAATAAGTATTGGAAAATTAGCACCATTACTTATATTAACTACCATCACTATATTCCTACTAATGGGGACACAATCTCGCTCTGCTTATGTCGCACTCACAATACCACTTTCTATTTTATTTTATTCCAGCTTAAAAAATAGTAAAGAAAATCTAGCTTTTACTTTTATTATTATATTGGGTGTTCTATTTAGCTTTATTTATTCATCCCTTCCCCGAGTTAGTTCTGAAGCAAAGGTATTTCAGGAAGAATATGAATTGAGTATTGAGAAAACGACAAGAGAAAATGAAAATTTAATTGAGATCAAATCTCAACCTAAAGAAGTAATAGCGATTCCCTCTTCAATAAAGAACATAACAATTCGAGAGAAAATGGTTCAGACCTTGGATGATTTTTCTGACAATATACCTTATACGTCAGTTGGTATAAGAGTTCACTTTTGGAATGATACCATTAAGCAATTCCTCTTTAATCCTGTTTTGGGGCTAGGCAACAACGCCAATACATATATCTTAGAACATTCTAATCACTCCGAAATGTATGAAAAATACAAAATTCGACACCTTCATAGTAGCTACTTAGAATTAATTGCATCATATGGTTTAATTGGTGTAGGATTGATTTTCTATCTTTATTTTCATATTTTTAACATCGTAAAAAAGAAAGGAAATCAGGAGATGCTTATCTTTGCAGCTTGCCTATATTCTTTCTTAATAGTTCTAAACTTTTTTGAATCATACCTCTTTGTAAAAAGTGGGGTTTTGATTCACACTTTAGTCCTTGGAGTGTTATATAGTTATAATTTTAAAGGCGATATAAGAAATGAAACAAAATAAAATAATTCATGCAATCTGGTTAGGAGGGACTCCGAATAGTTTCTCTAATGCATGCATCGATGATTGGGAAAAGCAGGGGTTTACTTATAAACTTTGGCTAGATGATAACCCTGTCGTAATCGACTTGATAAATGGCTGTGAGTTTGCTCGAGAATGCTATAAAAGAAAACTCTATGCTTTCGTCACCGATTACTTACGCCTAAAAATATTGTCTTTAGAGGGTGGACTTTATTTAGATACAGACGTAACAATAACCAAAGATCCCTTCCCATTATTTGATGAGTTGTCTTTTTCTGCTGGGTGGGAAAGTGATAAATTTCTAGGCAATGCAATAATTTATGCCGATAAAAACTCAAAAATATTAGCGAAGCTTGTTCATTTCTATGAAAACGAAATAATGTCATCTTCACTATATATGGGGCCTAAGGTTTTATCCTATAAGTTAACTCACAATGGTTACCAAGAATTAGAACCATGTCGATTGTATGAACAAGCTTATTTTTATGCATATGATGGAAAGAAACTATTAGATATAAATAGTCATACACCTCGCTACATGACTCACTGGTATCAACACTCTTGGAAAAGTAATAAAGGTATAATTTTCTTAAAATCCAAACATAAAGGGTTCTGGGGGAAATTGTATACTCAACAAAAGTATCTTTTCAAAATTAAAAACAAGTTTAAATAGGATATGTAAAGGGGGATATAGAATCCCCTTCCTTGCCTGAATATGATGTATAACTAACCTATTAATCGGCTAAATTCCCATGAATTTAATATAAATTAAGTTGATGGTAAGCTTCAGTTATGCACATAGCCGAAAACTTATTATCAAATGGAACAGTATAATATTGGCTGTGAGATAGCATTTTATCCATATTTTGCGGCAAGTCATTTTTTGTACAAATTACGAATTGGTTATTACCAACGATTTCATAGATTCCACCCGAGCAATTTGTAGTAAGTAACGGCTTTTCAAGGGCTATTGCCTCTATCAATACCGTGGGTAACCCCTCGAAATCAGAGGTCAGTACTAAGCCTTTAGAATGCTTTAAATAAGGGTATGGATTTGCTAAAAAACCTTTAAAAATGACACGTTCTTCAAGGCCTAGAACTTTAACTTGTTGCTGAGCTTTCTCTAACAGGCCACCATTTCCAAGTAAGACAAGCTTGACTGATGTGTTAGTCATTTTTGAGAATGCATCAATCAAACGATCATGTCGCTTAGCTCGATTGAATCGTCCAATGTGTACAAGATAGTCACCTAAACTATCCACATCAACAGGTTCATCAGCTAAATTTTCAAGCTCTTCTAACTCTGTTGGGTTATAAATAACAGTATTTGAGAATTTAGATTCAAATGATGATTCATACTCACATTTTGAAGCTTCAGACACAAAAATCAGAGGGTGATTTTTATAAGTAGCGTTTATTTTTCTTTTTATTTGTTTTTTCTTAAGCCAACCTTTCCCTAGTAAAAACGCCGAATGGTATGAACTATGAATTACGTGATGCACTCGCAAGGTACTTTCAGACATGATTTTATCAGCCAGTAGCATGTTACTCAGTACAAGTGCATCTTTTGATATGTTTTGGCTTATATATTTATCTATAGATTTAGCTACGTTTTTTTTATATGAAAGACGTCTTAACCCTTTTTTTGAAACGTTACAAAAATCACTAACAAAGTGCACACGGCAACCATCGATATCATGCTCGACGGCTTTTTCTATAGCAACAATATGGCACTCATAGCCTTGATGTTTTTCCATTACCTTATAAAGGTTAAGCACAAACTTCTCAGCTCCACCTCCTCGCAAAGCTGATATTACAAAAACCATTTTTTTTATCAAAACATTGCCTCTAAGCGTTTATTTAAGTCTAAAAGACTTTCTTTCCATTGATTATAAATCTCAGTCTGCACCTCAGCTTCATCATCCGTTATTAAAGTCATTCTACGGCAAAAACCTTCAAATCCCATACCAGCACTAGAATATACTGATAAGACTACTGGTGAGCTTGAAGAGGCGAACACCAACAACTCCAGTGGGATTTTGCTTTTTATAAACTTTGAAACTGGAAATGCACTTTTATACTTACCTTCATTTTCTCTAGGGTGAACCTTAAAAGCATACGTGAAATTTTTAGATTCAAGGTGTTCCACCATTTTACGATAAACGTCTATATCTTTCCCTGAATCATTCATACCAGCAATAGAAATAGGCTGTGTGGCAATTATCACATCAGGGATCACCACATTTGAATTATCCAATTTAAAAATTGAATACAAGAACCTGTTGACGTTATTAGGGTCGATGAAGTCTATACTTTGTACTTTGTTTACAATTTGACTAGGGGCCAATTCAGGAGTTAGTAAATGGATAACCTTACAACGTCGATCATCTCCAATATAACGCCGAATTTTTTTATTAGAAAGAAAACGGTCAGCGAAACTTAACTCTGTGCCTGTATAATTCGACAACCCATCTTCTATAACTTCATAAAAGGAGAAAGCTAAACGCATTAACCTTGAAAGACGGTTACGATCATTAAATAAAAATAAACGCGTTTTTTCGGCTGTGAATTTTTTACTTAATATTTCACTTTCATATAGCTTATTAACTGTTCTTTTTTTGAAGAACTCATTCTGATAATTAGCTACGGCAAAGCATTTATGAATAATTCCTACACCACCTCTATATATTTCTTCAAGAAGTTTTTTTCTACCTATAAACTTCACCGTAATGGTACTGGGTAAGATAGACAAATCGAAACTTTCAGGCTCAAGTCCCTGCTGATCCGTAACAACTATTATTCGACTTTCCTGCTCTACCTCTTTTAATGATTTTAATAAAGCAAATAAAAAATGCCGCAATGTAGAGCACAGATACAAATTCATAACTGCTTACTCAACAATCTATCAAAAAATTCCAAATGCTTCTTCACTGTCACTCGTGAACTAAAGCTTTCATCTAGGCGCTTCTTAGCCGCTTCACTCATTGTTGTGCACTTTGCCTTATCTTGTGCGAGCTTGTCCATAGCCTCACCTAACGCCTTGGCGTCACCAGTCGGGACAATATAACCAGTCTCGCCATCTACAACGAGTTCAGGAGCGCCACCGGTAGTTGTCACTACTGAGGTTGTGCCATTTGCCATCGCTTCGACAATTGTGCGTGGTAGCCCTTCTCCGCTAATCGATGGCTGAACTTGAAAGTCAGCCATACACATAATTGAAGGGATGTCAGTACGATGACCAATGTAGTGAATTCGCTCACTCATAGGGCTTGTTTTCATCTCATCAAAATGAGGCTCGTAGCCGCTGCCCGCTAAGATCAAATGGAAGTTTGGTGCAGTAATGTATTTGGTCGCCTCAAGTAAGACAGAGATACCCTTACTTGGCCTTACGTGCGCTGCAGTAATTGCGACTACATCATCTTCATTCAAACCAAACTCAGAGCGCTCGGTTGGTGGTACTTTATACCAATCCAATTCATGCCCTTTGTATATGGTAACAACGTTATCTTTGTTCTTCCAAACGCGCTTCACCACATCTTGTCGAACCGCTTCAGAGACACAGACTATGCCATCTACACGAGGATGTAGCTGTGTTAGATAAGCACTTGGGTCATGTCGATATAAACCTCCAGTAGTGCCTCGATAAACGACTAATTTAACCTTGAAACCAATACAGGCAAACGCCGCATTAGGTATCGTTTTTGAGTTAAAAGCATAGCAGATGTCGTAATCATGCGTTTTCAGCTCGTGGCGAATCTTTTTAATGGTATCAAAACAAATTTTACGCTTTGGGTAACCATCAACGACTCGAATGCCGCACTCTTTTAGCTTTGAGACATGCTCAGACTCACCTTGGGTCATGATAGTGACTTGGTGACCTTGACGCGCAAGCTCAATAAAAATTGCGGCTTCAGGGCGTAAACTGTTCCATGCATGTAAGTAAGATGCACAAACTAAAATCTTCATCTCTCAGTTCCTATTTGGCTTGGTCTTTTGAGCTGGCTTCTGAACGGTTTTCAAGAATCCACAAACCGACGTATTTATTGAAATTCACTTGGGCGTAGGTCATCGCCATAATGAAGCCGACACTGCCATCCATAAAGCCACGGCGAATGATATACACAAGGAAGAACGTCCATGTAGCACGTAATAAAGCCAAGAATAAACCGTGTGATTTCTTTCCTTTACGATGGTACTTTTGCGAACCAAGCCAAGCGTACTGTGCTGCTTTATCTAAACCATGGCCATAATCACGATGGGTGTAATGAAGAAGAAACCCCTTCAATATCCCTGTCGAGCCTTGCTCTGGAACAACCGTCTCATGAACCTCGTCTAACGTATATCGAGAGCCTTCTCTCTTGAACAATCTTAAGACTGCGCGAGCGCTACGGCCATACTTGAGCGTTGTGCCATAAAGGGTCACTCCCCAAGGAAGTTTATACGCTGTGTGTTTGATTTGATCTTGCTTCAATAGTTCAACAAGAGCCTTGCTCATCTCTTCATCTAGAGCTTCGTCAGCATCAATTGATAGCACCCAATCACATGTCGCTTTATCTAGCGCTCGCTGCTTTTGCTTACCAAAGCCAGGCCAATCAGTGATTGTCACGTCATCTGTATATTTTTGGCATATTTCAACTGTTGCATCTGTTGAGCCACTGTCTAAAACAATCAGTTCATCGGCAATATCAACAACAGATTTAAGGCAAGTTTCAATTCGGTCTTCTTCATTCTTGGTAATAACAATGACAGACAGGGTATGTTTTCTCATTATTCAGCCCTAGAATTTCCAATAGTTTAATGATTTACGGATTTTAAAGTTACGAATCCAATTTTTTGGCTTGTTATCTTGCCAGCCGCTTTCTAGCACATCAGTAATAGCACTCAGAACTCTCGCTGAGGATTGCCCATCTAAATATGGCGTTATTGACGGGCCGTAATGAGCGATAGCGTTATCTCTTTCTTCATCAGGTAGCATTGCTTGCTTAATTGCTGACTCTAATTGCTCGGCTTGAGTAATGTTAATAAAGCTTGCTTGAGGGTCTCGATTATTTACCGTGACAACAGGCTTATTGAGCAATAAGAATTCCTGAAATATCGATGAGTTGTCACACACCATAACATCGGCGCGATGCTGCATTTCAATCACTCGGTCATTATCGAAAAAGAGAAGGTTATTCCCTTCCAATGCCTGATATTTCGTTCTCGTCTCTTGCTTCATTTTCGGATGAAGAGTCACTAACCATTGCCACTGACTCAGTTGACTGAGGCACTTAAGCTCTTCATAAACCAACTCTGCACACGATAAGCTTGGCGAAAAAGTGGAAGCGAACAGAATTTGAGGTCTCTCATGACGGTTCTCACTAGCTTGATAATTAAATAAGCTATCGAGCTTCAGCCACCCGGTCTCTTTTACTTGAAAATAGCTGCGCTGCTTAGCTAACGGCTCAAGCGAGCTTGTTCTTTCATGGCCTTCAGTGCAATACAAATCAAATAGACCACGCTCAGGGTATAAGTTCCCACGTTTGCTTTCGTTCAAACCATGAAATACTTGTACCTTCAACCCTGGAATAAAGGCTGGAACACGATCACCGGGCACTAGAACAGCAGAAGGATTAAAGGCAATAGCTTCTGTCAAAGAGACGCTCTGCTCTTGATCCAGTAAAAGATGTTCAGAAGCGTCTTCACCAACAAGCAACCACTTAACCTCATGGCCGAGTTGCTTCGCGTAATCATAGAATGGGCGAAGAATAGCAAATGAATAATTTTGCTCGACGTAGAGCAAGAAACGATAGGTTTGATCGGTTTGCATAAGCGATGAGATAAAATTCACCATGTCCGTTTGAAAGCGCAACTAAGCATTTAATTATAACGCTCTTTACTTTCGAGATTGAAGAAAATACTCTTCTGAATATTGATTTTACCTTCTGGTGTCACTGTTCTTATGCTTATACGACTTATCTATACTCTCATATTGTCATTAGCCTCCCCGCTACTGCTGTATGGGCTTTATAAGAGCAAACCTGGAAAGCCAAGTTTTGGTCAGCGTTGGAAAGAACATTTCGGGATCACCCCGCAAACTCAAGGTAAGAATCCTATCTGGATTCACGCAGTATCGGTTGGTGAATCTATTGCCGCCGTACCGATCATCAAGCAACTGAAGCAACGAGATCCAAACCAAGCCATTATTGTCACCACAACAACCAGCACGGGTGCAGAACAGATAGAAAAACTCGGTGATTTAGTCGAGCATCGCTACATGCCGATTGATTTTTCTTGGTGTGTTAGGGGTTTCTTGAAGACTGTTCAACCTAAACAGATGCTAATCATGGAAACCGAATTATGGCCAAACACACTGCACTGCGTCGCGAAAGCTGGAATCCCCATTTCGGTACTCAACGCTCGCCTATCCGAACGCTCGTGCCAGCGCTACGCCAAATTCCAATCCGTGTTTAACCTTTTAGCCAACAACCTTTCTCAAGTACTCTGCCAATACCCTAGTGATGCGGAACGTTTTATACGATTAGGGTTAGATAAAGCATCTGTGCATGTGACTGGGTCGATCAAGTTTGATATTGAAGTTTCAGCTGAACAAGTATCAAAAGGCAAAGCGTTACGTGAACAAATTGGCTTTGAACGCTGTGTGTGGATAGCAGCCAGCACTCATCAAGGCGAAGATGAAATTATCTTAGACGCTCATAAACAGCTCCTTAAAGACAATCCTAATACCTTGCTGATTATTGTGCCTCGTCACCCAGAGAGATTTAACCAAGTGACGGAACTGGCTAAACAATACCAATTCAACACCATCACTCGAACGAGTCAGCAACCAATCACCTCTGATGTTGAAGTGTATATTGCGGATACGATGGGAGAAATGTTGGTATTACTCGGCGGATCTGATGTGTGCTTTATGGGAGGAAGCCTTGTGGGCGATAAGGTGGGTGGCCACAATCTTCTAGAGCCGGCGGCTCTGCAGTTACCTTTACTCAATGGCCCTAGCTATTTTAACTTCAGCGAGGTTACTGACAAGCTACTGGAAGCCAATGCCGTGGTTATTTGTCAAGATAGCCAAGATATCGCAGGCCAACTTAGAGAGCTGTTCACACAACCCAAATTACGTAAAGAAAAAGGCTTAGCGGCTTATCAAGTGATTGAGCAAAACCGAGGCGCGTTGAATCAAACCTTGGCATACATTCTTAATTAATGGCCATTCTTAGCTAGTCACCACTCTAAACTAACAGCGATTAACCTTGGTAGCCTTGCAATAACAGTTCCCAATCCGGCTCTTGCCATTGAATCTGGCGCTTGTTCACTTCTTTTAAGAACGAGCGCTTTAAGCGATTCAAGTTGCCTTCTTTCCAGTCATCACCCGCTTGATGACCACACTTATCAAAATCAATGATCCACACCCTTTGCGAGTCATCAAGCAAGATATTATGAATGTTGAGATCGGTATGATTAACCCCAGCATCGTGCATCTTGCGTACCTCTTGGCCAATTCGACGATAAACATCCGCATCTATCGGGCCATTGACCAAGACATCAACCAGATCTTTGGCATTGGGAATTCGTTCAGACATTAAGTCCGCTCGATAAAGTAGTCCGCTTTTAATGGCTCTAGCAGCAATGGGCTTCGGTACATTCACACCTGCGTTTGCCAATGCCTTGAGAATATTAAGCTCCATCGCACAGCGCGTGCTTTCCCAATCAGAGAAACGATATTGGTCTTCGACTAGCTTCCCAAACAATCCGCCACGGCGATAATGGCGCAATGCGGCCTGTATTCCATCAAGCTGAATGAACCATGTGGTACCGCGTCCTTGAGCACTGCCTGAAATGGCATCTTGTTGCTGCCAATATTCAGCCTCAAAGATCTGAGCGATATCGCCCTCTGATACCTGAGCCAGAAGCTCAGGGTCGTACCAAATTGTTTGGTTCTTGGTGCTAATCGTTTCCATCTATGAGGCCTTTGGGTCGCTTTTCGTCATTGCTATTTTACAACTAATGCGAGTATCTGCATAATTCTGATGTTATTCACTTTTTTCGGGCACTTTATGTCACTGTTCTCAACTGCACCTCAATCTCTTTGCATACTTCGCCTCTCCGCGATTGGCGATGTTTGTCATGCTATCTCTGTGGTTCAAGCCATCCAGAAGCAGTGGCCTGAAACGAAAATCACTTGGATAACGGGCAAAATAGAAGCCATGTTGATCAGCGATCTACCCGGTATTGAGGTTATCGTTTTCGATAAGAAACAAGGCTTCAAAGGAATGCGTGAATTATGGCGTCAGCTATCTGATCGTAAATTTGATGCACTTCTGCATATGCAAGCTGCACTCAGAGCCAGCGTGCTATCTTGGGGGATCAAGGCGAAGTGCAAAGTGGGATTTGGCAAAAACCGTACTCGTGAAATGCAGTCACTCTTTACCAACCGCCACCTACCTATCTCGGACAAGTTTCATGTATTGGATAACTTTGCCGAATTTGGTCGCTACATTGGTGTCCCCTTCGATAAGCCTCAATGGGATATCCCTTTAACACCTGAAGATGAACAGCTAGCAATTAGCACCATGGCAGACAAGCCGACCTTGGTTATCTCCCCTGCTGCTAGCAAAGATTCTCGCAACTGGCTAACAGAGCGATACGCTGCTATTGCTGACTATGCTGTCGAACAAGGCATGCAAGTGGTGTTATGTGGTTCTCCGGCACCAAGAGAAATTAACCTGGGTAACGACATCGAAAAATTATGCCAGTCGCCAATCACTAACTTAATTGGCAAAACAAACTTGAAGCAACTGACTGCCGTACTCAAACATGCAACGGTGGTATTGGCACCTGATACTGGCCCTGCCCACTTGGCAACCACGCAGTCAACGCCTGTAATCGGCTTGTACGCACACAGCGATCCTCGTAGAACAGGACCTTACAACGATCTCGATATCGTAGTGAGTGTTTATCAACAGCATGTAGAAGCACAACAAGGTAAGCCAGTGAAAGACCTTCCATGGGGAACCCGCGCCAAAGGCGATGACCTGATGAAAGACATCACACTCGATATGGTAAAGCAGAAACTCAATAAGGCCTTAAACTCTAGTAAAGCACCGAATTCGAACACTACATTAAGCAAGGACAGCTAAAATGAGCACACACGTTATTTACCCAGGAACTTTTGATCCGGTGACCAATGGACACCTTGATATCATTGTTCGTGCCGCTAGCATGTTTGACCATATCACTGTTGGAGTAGCAGCGAGTCCAAGTAAAAAGACTATGTTTGAGTTAGATGAACGAGTTGAGCTACTGCGCGATGCCGTGGCTCACCTACCGAACGTATCTGTAGCGGGGTTTTCCGGGTTACTGGTCGACTTCGTTAAACAGCAGCAAGCGAATGTGTTGGTGCGTGGCCTAAGAACAACAATGGATTTCGAGTACGAGTTTGGTCTCACTAGCATGTACAGGAAGCTACTGCCGGGGCTTGAAAGTGTATTTTTAACGCCTTCAGAGGAGTATGCATTCCTCTCTTCGACAATAGTTCGAGAAGTGGCCATTCATGGTGGGGATATTCGTCAGTTTGTGCCACAAAAAGTGGCAGCCGAAATAAAGCTCAAAACGACCAACTAATCCTCCCAGATCCAAAAATAAACATAGCGCTCATTGATCGCTATGTTTTAGTAGATGTAATACCAACCCTAAAAACTTCTCAGGACAGAGTTCTGGTCTCAACAAAGGTTCAATATTCAAGAGCAAGGCGTTTTAACAGGTCGTGTATCAAAGCTACTTCGTGGTAGTCCTTCATTGAAATGAATCCGTTTTTCTCTAGCATTAGAGTGGATTGCTCTTTCTGCAGTTAGAACCTCTTAGAAAAAAGAACAACCATTACAAAAATTCTAAGTGAGTGATAACATATCTCTCTTATATATGAATACATACAATTTATGAAAGCATACTGCATTACCTTAAAAGGCAACGATAGCCGACAAATATCAACAGCTAATGCTCTCAAAAGTGTTCAGGTTGATTTTGAGTTTTTTATTGGAGTGGATGCGCGAACCGATGAGCACCCTCTACTAAAAAAAATTAGAGGTAAAGCATTTTTATACAATATGGGAAGATCGCACGCTATCGGTGAAGTCGGGTGCTATGCAAGTCATTACCTTATTTGGCAAAAGTGCGTGGAACTTAACGAGCCAATTTTTGTATTTGAAGACCATCTCGATATTGAATCAAGTACCTTTCAAAAAACGCTCTCTATTGCAGAAAAAAATATAGAACAATGCGGTTATATTCGCTTACAAAACAGTAAGAACAAATTACATTATCCTGTATGCCGCTACAAAAGCCAGAAACTTGTAAAGTACTTAAAAGTTCCTCAAGGTACTGCTGCCTATGCTTTATCTCCTAATGCAGCAAGATCTTTTATTGAGCATAGCCAAGTTTTTAGTTACCCCGTAGATGTCTTTTTGAGAAACACTTGGGTTCATAAACGCCCCATGTTCGGCGTTTCTATTGCGGGGTTACAACGTAGTAAACAGCCTTCCATTATTGGCAACCGTAAACATAAAGGTAAAAAAAATTATTTTGTAGCCTTTATGAAGATTGTTAACAAAATAAAAAGCATGACGTTCAATCTGACAACCAATCTTTATCACCTTGTCTCCTTAGGTAAAGAATACAGACCAAAGGTAGAAAGGTAGAAAGGTAGAAAGGTAGAAAAACGAAACACTGGCTCTCCTTACCATCAACCAATTCCTTACTAACACAGTTGCCCATGAAGTCGCTATTCATTGTGGAGATATTCGTCAGTTTGTACCACAAAAAGTGGCAGCCGAAATAAAGCTCAAAACAGCTAAATAGTCCTCATAAACAAAAGAAAAATAGCGCTCATTGAGCGCTATTTTTGATGAAACCGTGACTTTTTTAAAGCGAGTGATAGGCCTTATACCAATCCGCGAAAGCTTTCGCCCCTTCTTGGATCTTCACTTGAGGTTTGTAGCCAACGGCTTCAAACAGATCTTCGGTATCGGCATAAGTCGCATACACATCACCCGGCTGCATTGGCATGAAGTTCTTTTTCGCTTCAATACCTAGAGCGCCTTCTAGGGCTTCGATGTAGTCCATTAGTTTCACTGGGCTACCATGGCCGATGTTAAACACGCGATACGGAGCAGAACTGGTCGCTGGCGAGCCTTGCTCCACAGTCCAATCTGGCTGCTTAGCCGGAATACGATCTTGAACACGAACAATGCCTTCAACAATATCATCGATATAAGTGAAGTCGCGCATCATGTCGCCATTGTTATAGATGTCGATTTGTTTGCCCGCTACGATTAGATTCGCAAACTTGAACATCGCCATATCAGGGCGGCTCCAGGGGCCGTAAACCGTAAAGAAGCGAAGGCCTGTCGTTGGTACGTCATATAAATGAGAATAGGTATGTGCCATCAACTCATTCGACTTCTTAGTCGCGGCGTACAGTGAGATAGGGTGATCAACACTGTCTGCTGTATGGAATGGCATTTTTTGGTTCAGGCCATAAACAGAGCTCGATGAAGCGTAAACTAGGTGTTCAACTTTGTTATGACGACAACCTTCTAGAATAGCCAAGTGGCCAACAAGGTTGCTGTCAGCATACGCCATTGGGTTATCAATTGAGTAACGAACGCCAGCTTGCGCTGCTAAATGAATCACACGGTCAAACTTTTGCTCAGCAAACAGCGAAGCCATTCCTTCTCTATCAGCAAGATCTAACTCGATAAAGGTCAGGTTTTCATGTTCAATGCGTTTTAGTCGGTCATGTTTTAAAGAGACTTCGTAGTAATCATTTAAGTTATCAATACCGATAACCTCATGTCCTGCCGCACATAGTCGCTCTGACACTGCGGAGCCGATAAAACCGGCAACGCCAGTTACTAAATATTTCATTCTACTATTCTCAATTCGTATCATTAATGTAATTGTAGCGACTAGCCCGCATATCTACTAGCAGTAAAAAGTGAACGTAAGTTCAGTTTTTTTAAACTTGGCACTCTTCACAAAAGAACGTATTCCTCTGCCCTATTTTTAACTCTTGGATTAGAGCTTCACAGTTAGGGCACTTTTCACCGGCTTTCCCATACACTTGTAGCTCTTGGGCGAAATACCCCGGCTTGCCATCTGCTTGCGCAAAATCCTTTAAAGTGGTGCCACCTTGTTTGATGGCAGTCGCAAGTACTTGTTTTATCTCTTGGGTTAACAAGACCCACTCAGCTTGAGTTATCTTATTAGCAGGACGAAGTGGATGAATTCGTGAAGAAAATAGTGCTTCGTTGGCGTAGATGTTTCCCACGCCCACTACGACTTTATTGTCCATGATGAACTGTTTGACGGCCACTTTTCGCTTTGCAGCTTTTTCAGCGATGTAGTCTGCGGTGAAGTCATCAGTTAGCGGCTCAGGACCAGAGCCGAGCAATACAGGATGAGTTTCGTCAGGAGCAGACCACAGCCATGCACCGAAGCGGCGAGGATCGTTATAACGCAATACTTTGCCATTCGTGAGCTTAAGATCTACGTGATCGTGCTTAGCCGCAGGAAAATCCGCATCTAATATACGCAATGAACCAGACATACCAAGGTGAACAATGGCAGTGCCCGTATCGGTTTCGATCAATAAGTACTTTGCGCGACGCGAGATAGAGCGAATCACCTGCCCTTCTAATCCCTTTAGCTCTTGTGGGATATCCCAACGTAGCTTAGGCGTGCGAAAAGTAAGGGTTTTAATGGTTTCGCCAACTAAATGAGGTGAGATCCCCATGCGGCTTACTTCAACTTCGGGTAATTCAGGCATAGTTAGTCGTCCAATTTAGGTGGTTTGTCTGATATAGATAGCTTGTCTGCTTTAAAGAGATGGTCTGATTTAAATGAATCTTCTGAGCCAAAGCTTGGAAACAAGTAGCTCTCTTCAATAGACACCGCTAACCACTGATCATTCCAGTTTTTTAGCAACCAAAACTCAGGCAGTTGATAATAGGTAATACGCTGTGGCTCTTCTTGATCTTGATACCACACCTCGATGGTGTGCGGGGTATTCAGTTGTGGTGATAGGTCGGTATAGGTCTGTGAGTCGATTTCGGTGCCCACAAGTTCCTGCCATCGCTGTGACAACTCTTGTGCACTGGTAGTTTGAGGAAGTGTTGTGTCTTTAAATTGATAAATCCAATGACTGTCTTCTAGCACAACTGACCAATCAGCAAAGTGCAAAGCTTGAAGCTCGGCTGTTGGGTTTAAAAGGTAAGGATAAGGACTGCTTACCTGAAGTTCAGGCTCAGGTTCGATAAGGTACGTTTTGATCAAGGTTGGAAGATTTAACACCCCAATGAAAGCAATCACGCTTAACATGAGTATGTTGTTCCATCGACGTCCACGATATCTCATCTGATTCTGCTCATCTAACCTATTGAGTGTTCAGTATATCGTGAAAAAGGCGATACTTTCTATGCTGAGCTCTTTTCTATCAAATACGCCCGCCTACAAGTGCAACGTCTGCGCGGTAGGCACAGAAGGCACAGAAGGCACAGAAGGCACAGAAGGCACAAAATCGAGCCAATAATGCTTACCCTTGTCAAAAAAACTTAGTCTTTTCGAAAACACTTAAGCTTCTCAAAAATCCTCAGGATTCTCAGGATTCTCAAAACACTAAAGCTCTCCAAATTTTGGGCATAAAAAAACCCAGCTATAAGCTGGGTTTTTAATTTATTCTTCTATAAAAGAAGAGACAAAGGGGCTATCAATTACTTGATTTTAGCTTCTTTGTACATAACGTGCTGGCGAACTACTGGATCAAACTTTTTGATCTCAAATTTGCCTGGCATGTTACGCTTGTTCTTGTCAGTTGTGTAGAAGTGACCAGTTCCAGCAGAAGATACTAGACGGATTTTCTCACGAATGCCTTTAGCCATTGCTTAATTCCTCTTAAACGTTTTCGCCACGTGCACGGATATCAACAAGAACAGCATCAATGCCTTTCTTATCAATAATACGCATGCCTTTAGCAGTTAGACGTAGTTTAACAAAACGTTTTTCGCTCTCTACCCAGAAACGGTGAGTTTGTAGGTTCGGCAGAAAACGACGCTTGGTAGCATTGCGTGCGTGTGAACGGTTATTACCCGTTACTGGACGCTTACCAGTTACTTGACATACTCGGGACATGAATGTCTCTCCAAATCGTTTCAGCTCGATATCAACCTTGGTGGCCGAACCTCTCTATCAATTCTGAAAATAGAGGTAAAAACCATAATGGAAAATCCATTCAAGGCTATCAAAGGTCGCGTATTATACTAACTTGACATGCATTGCTCAAGACCCGAACAGATCCTTTTTAAGGATTTCGTGATCTTTTTTTGAACAGTACAGCTATTTGAGTAATCAGAGCTGATTTAAGGTTCTAAAATGTGGGCGGAATAATAGCAGATTTAACGCAACTAACAACCTAAAATGTGATTCAAATCCATCCACGCTCTGCAAAAGAGATTACTTCACCATCTCCGACAACAAAATGGTCGAGGATTCGGATGTCAACCAACGCCAATGCATCGGTTAATCTGCGGGTAATTCGCCTATCTGCTTGGCTAGGCTCTGCGACACCCGAAGGATGATTGTGCGCCAAGATTAACGCGGCAGCATTATGGTAAAGCGCCCTTTTCACGACTTCTCTAGGATAAACCGATGCAGCATCGATGGTTCCTTCAAACATCACTTCATCCTTTATTACCCTGTTTTGATTATCTAGGAACAATATATAGAAGGCTTCTCGCTGGCGATCACGCAATATACTCGAAAGATACAACTTGGTATGGCTAGGGCTGGTTAATGCATCGCCTCTAGATAACGTCTCTGCAAGATAACGTTGCGTCATCTCCAAGACAGCCTGTAATTGAACATACTTTGCCTGCCCCATTCCTTTGTGAGCACAGAACTCGGCCTCGGTTGCTGAAAAAAGACTACGCAGCGAACCAAAATCTTTGATCAACTTGTCAGATAGCTCTAAAACGTTCATTCCTTGTGTTCCGGTTCGAAGAAATATCGCGAGCAGCTCTGCATCACTCAGGGAATCAGGCCCTCGACTCAGTAGTTTTTCTCTCGGCATCGATTCAGCAGGCATCTTACTTATAGGCATATAAAAGCTAATCAGTTGGTCATAAACACGACCCATCAGATTAATAAGCTTATCGCGAGAGATCCTTTAATAAAGAGATAAGGGAACGAGTCACTAGAAAAACCATGTAATTGATAAGTTTGATAGCGCCAACTTGATGAGAGTCAAATCTGTTCCAATTCTGCTTCTAGGCACTAATCCTTTGTTCTGATATCGTAAGTCCCAGAGAAATTAAGGAACAGAATCATGCAAACATTGGTTAATCAACTGAGCAGCGCTGACCAACAAGGCCTAGCAGGGAAAAAAATCCTACTCGGTATTAGTGGCGGTATCGCAGCTTATAAATGTGCCGAACTGACTCGCCGCTTAATTGAACGTGGAGCGCAGGTACAAGTCGTGATGACAAACGCGGCCAAGGAGTTCATCACTCCTCTCACCATGCAAGCCGTCTCTGGAAGGCCCGTGTCTGATAGTTTGCTTGATCCTGCGGCTGAAGCTTCCATGGGGCACATTGAGCTAGCAAAGTGGGCTGACTTAGTATTACTAGCACCAGCAACCGCTGACCTGATTGCTCGCATGACGGCAGGTATGGGCAACGACCTGCTGACCACGCTGCTTTTAGCAACCGATGCGCCAGTTGCGGTATCTCCGGCAATGAACCAACAGATGTACAGCCACCCGGCGACTCAAGAGAATATCGCGACGCTAAAACGTCGTGGCTGTGAAATCTGGGGCCCTGCCGCAGGCGAACAAGCGTGTGGTGATGTCGGCATGGGTCGTATGCTAGAACCAATGCAGCTCGTGCACCGTTGCGAAGACTTCTTCCAACCTAAGCCGCTTGCTGGCCGTTCGGTGTTAATTACTGCAGGTCCAACTCGTGAAGCTATCGATCCTGTGCGTTACATTACTAACCACAGTTCGGGCAAGATGGGCTATGCACTGGCTGAAGCGGCCGCTAAACAAGGCGCAACAGTGACTCTAATCAGCGGTCCAGTATCACTAGCAACGCCAAATAAGGTTAATCGTATTGATGTCGACAGCGCTCAGCAGATGTTTGATGCTGTGAGTACCAATGCTGCTCAACACGATATATTCATTAGCTGCGCTGCAGTAGCCGACTATCGTCCACAGTCCATTGCAGACCAAAAGCTTAAAAAGGTCGATGGTAAAGACGACATGACCATTCAAATGGTTAAGAACCCAGACATTGTCGCTTCTGTTGCCTCAATGACAGAAGGCCGTCCATTTACTGTCGGCTTCGCTGCAGAAACTCAAGATGTTGAGAAGTACGCGCGCGGCAAACTGGAAAGAAAGAACCTCGATATGATTTGTGCTAATGATGTCTCTGTTGAAGGCCAAGGCTTCAATAGCAGCAGTAATGAATTGCACCTTTATTGGAAAGACGGTGATAAATCTCTGCCACTGGATAGTAAAGACACACTTGGTTTCCAGATCCTCGATCAGATCCAACAGCTTCTTGGTGCATAAACGCACAAATTTGCTCTGACAATCTGCTGACACCTCTCGATTCTGTTGACCTAGGGCTCACAAAACTAGGAAACAGAATTGAATGGTGTTTATAATCCTTCTTCACTCAATCCTCATCTTTAGGAAAGGAAGTAAATAGATGGCTGGTACTCGAAAATCAAACCGTCGTGAAGAAATCCTGCAAGCTCTAGCACAAATGTTGGAATCGACCGAAGGTGCTTCTCGTATCACAACGGTAAAGTTGGCCAAGAAAGTCGGCGTATCTGAAGCTGCGTTATACCGCCACTTCCCAAGTAAAGCTCGCATGTTTGAAGGACTAATCGAGTTCATTGAAGAAGCGTTGATGTCTCGAATCAACCGTATTCTCGATGAAGAGAAAGACACTCTTGAGCGCATACGCTTAGTGATGCAACTTATCTTAGTCTTTTCTGAGCGCAACCCAGGCTTAACTCGTATTTTATCGGGTCATGCCCTAATGTTTGAGAATGAGCGCCTTCGCGAACGAATTAATCAGCTTTTCGAGCGTATTGAAACTCAACTTCGCCAAATCCTACGCGAAAGAAAGCTTCGTGAAGGAAAATCGTTCCCGGTTGACGAAAAAATCTTAGCGGCTCAACTGCTCGGTCAGGTTGAAGGCAGCCTAAATCGATTTGTACGTTCTGACTTCAAATATCAACCGACAGAAAACTTTGATGCTTATTGGGCACTGCTAAGCGCTCAGATTAAGTAGCAATCAAATTAAGTAGCAATCAAATCTTAAGTGATGGTTATGACGACGAAAACTTCTCCGACAAGCAGCACTGCGCAACACACAATTACTAAGCCACCTTTTACTCTGGCGCTACTCCACCCTAAATATTGGGGTGTTTGGTTTGGCTTTGGGTTATTGGCGCTTATCGTAAATGTCCTTCCCTACCGACTTCTGTTGTTGCTGGGTCGATCGTTAGGCTCTCTTGGCGCTCGCTATGGTAAGAAACGTGTAGCAGTGGCTACTCGTAATTTAGAGCTAGCATTCCCAGACAAACCTGCAGATGAAGTGGCCGCTATGGTCAGTGAAAACTTCAAGAATACGGGTATGGCGCTTATTGAAACGGGTATTACGTGGTTTTGGCCAACGTGGCGTTTCAAAAGAATCCTTGTGGATAAAGACACTCAAACACTGCGTACCCACAAAGCCAACGGTAAAGGCGTTTTGCTATGTTGTGTGCATGCCTTAAACCTAGAGATCACGGCGCGAGCAATGGCTGTATTAGGCATTTCGGGGTTAGGTGTTTATCGTCCACACAACAATCCGGCTTATGAATTCATTCAATATCGTGGCCGTACTCAGAATGGCAATAGCTTGATTCACCGTAAAGACGTGAAGCGCATGATCCGAATCCTGCGTCAGGGAGAAATCCTCTTCTACTTGCCTGATCATGATTACGGTCGCAACAAATCTGTGTTTGTGCCTTTCTTTGCTGTAGAAGACGCGTGTACCACTACAGGTACCAGCATTCTGGCGTATACCAGTCGATGCGCTCTTGTTCCGGGTTCGGGTTTTAGAAATGCTGACGGCAAATATGAAATCATGGCCGATGAGTCAATTGAAGAAAATTATCCACAGAAAGATGAGAAAGCGGCCGCTGCCTATATGAACCGCTATCTTGAGAAAATTATCTTAAGAGCACCAGAGCAATGGATGTGGCTACACAAGCGCTTCAAAACCATGGAAGACCCAGAAGTGGAGCGCGGTATTCGTTACAAATAGAGTAGCCGTTATAAATAGAGCGCCTATCTTCAGATAAGAAAACAGCTCGTCTCAATAGAAAAGTAAAAGGCCCGAAAGAGTTATCTCTCTCGGGCCTTTTTGCTTTTTCGATTCTTAACCTAGAGCGCTAAACCATCAGGTTCAACTGCTTCAGTTTACGAACTAAATACCGTATTGAGCACGGTACGCTTGTACTGATTCTAGGTGTGCTGAGTCTGTGCCTTTCTCTTCAAGGAAAGTCACCAGGTCAGTTAGGCTAACGATTGAGATAATCGCACAACCGAAGTCACGTTCAACTTCTTGAATCGCAGACAGCTCGCCTTTGCCCTTCTCTTGACGATCAATAGCCACAAGCACACCCGCTAAGTCAGCGCCGTTTGCTTGGATGATTTCCATCGACTCACGAATCGCAGTACCTGCAGTGATCACGTCATCCACTAACATGATACGGCCTTCAAGTTCGCTACCCACTAGGTTGCCACCTTCACCGTGGTTCTTCGCTTCTTTACGGTTGAAACAGTAAGGCGTATCTACATCGTGGTGATCCGCTAAAGCAACTGCTGTCGTCGTTGCAATTGGGATACCCTTGTATGCAGGGCCAAATAGTACGTCGAACTCAATACCTGAATCTGCCAATGCTGCCGCGTAAAAGCGACCTAAGCGCGCTAGGTCACGACCTGTATTAAACAATCCAGCATTGAAGAAGTAAGGGCTCTTACGGCCAGACTTTAAAGTAAACTCACCAAACTTAAGTACTTCTTTCTCTAGTGCAAATTCAATAAATTCACGTTGATATGCTTTCATGTTCTTCCTCTACGTTTATTCAATAAAACTTAATTAACTTAAACTCTTCTTAGTATCTTCTTAGTAGTCGTGTTTTCCGCTAGGCAACAAACTTGCGAAACCCATGAGCTTACGAGTAGTAAGTGATTCGGGTGAGTAAGCGCAGTTAACAACGCGGAAGGCGCGAATACGACGAAGATAAAAAAATAGCCCCCAAATGGGAGCTATTAAATGATTAGTCGGCCAACGCAGCTTTCTGCGCTTCGACGATATCGACAATGCCCTTATTCGCCAGGGCCAAAAGCTGCATCAGCTCTTCGTGGCTGAACGGTTCGCCTTCTGCGGTGCCTTGAATCTCAATCATCTTACCGTCTTCCGTCATTACAACGTTCATGTCGGTATCGGCTGCTGAGTCTTCAACATACTCAAGGTCACACAGTGCTTGTGCACCAACGATGCCCACTGAAACTGCCGCTACGTGGCCTTTCATTGGGTTCTTTTTCAGTTTACCGCTTGCTAGTAGGCTGTTGATAGCGTCGGCCATTGCAACGCTTGCACCTGAAATAGAAGCAGTACGTGTACCGCCGTCTGCTTGGATAACATCACAATCGACAGTGATCATGATTTCACCCAGTACTTTCAGATCAACTACAGCACGCAGGCTACGAGCGATCAAACGTTGGATTTCCATCGTACGACCACCTTGCTTGCCGCTCGCCGCTTCACGACGGTTACGAGTGTGCGTTGCACGTGGAAGCATACCGTATTCAGCAGTTACCCAACCCTTTCCTTGGCCTTTTAACCAACGCGGTACGTTTTCTTCTACCGTCGCATTACATAGAACTTTGGTGTTGCCGAACTCAACTAATACAGAACCTTCAGCATAAGCTGTGTAGTTACGAGTAATTTTAATTGGACGAATTTGATCTACAGCGCGGTCATTTGGACGCATTGGTATCTACCTTATTAACAGTCTGAAGTGATTTACTATCGAAAGAGTGCATCACCTAAGAACGCGGTGAGACAGTTTTGATTGGGGCAAGATTATATAGCAGTTTATCTTTCAAATCTATTTACCGTTCAAATCTACTGCTCGTTACAAGCTATGATCGCGAAAAGCGACAGGCTTCGGGAGCACCCCATATCGTGATACTATTCGTGCGCGTTATTTTCAGAATGATAAAAGACAGGAAAATTCGATGATTTATAGTATGACTGCGTACGCACGCAAAGAAGTAAAAGGCGATTGGGGTACAGCAGTATGGGAAATCCGTAGTGTAAACCAACGCTACCTAGAAACTTACTTCCGTATGCCTGAACAGTTCCGTGGTTTAGAGCCAATCCTACGTGAGCGTTTCCGTAAGCGTCTAGCTCGTGGCAAGGTTGAATGTAACCTACGCTTTGAAGCAAACCCAGCAGCAAAGGGCGAACTAAGCATCAATGAAGGCTTGGCTCAGCAAGTAATCAATGCTGCTAACCAAGTAATGACGATGACAGGTGAAGACAGCCGTTTGAACCCATTCCAAGTTATGAACTGGCCTAGCGTAATGGAAACACCTGAGCAAGACATGGATGCCATCAACAAAGATCTACTTGAAGCATTCAACGATGCAATCGCTGAATTCATTGATGCTCGTGCTCGTGAAGGCGAAAACATGAAGGCGCTCATCGTACAGCGCTTAGATGCTATCACTGAAGAAGTTGTTAAAGTTCGTGCTCGCATGCCTGAGATCTTAGAATGGCAACGTGAACGCCTTCTTAATAAGTTTGAAGATGCGAAAATTGAACTTGAAGGCTCTCGTGTTGAGCAAGAACTTATCCTGTTAGCACAGAAGTCAGACGTAGCTGAAGAACTTGATCGCCTAGACTCTCACGTGAAAGAAGCGAATGTAGTCTTGAAGAAAGGTGGCGCTTGTGGCCGTAAGCTTGACTTCATGATGCAAGAGTTCAACCGTGAATCAAACACGCTGGCATCTAAGTCTATCAGTACAGACATCACAGCATCAGGCGTAGAGCTTAAGGTTCTTATCGAACAGATGCGTGAGCAGATCCAAAATATTGAATAACAGTCTGTAAGTCACACGCTGCATTAGCTATTAGCTATTAGCTCAATCAGTGTTGATGAACTAACAGTGTTAATTAGAACAAGATAAGCTCCTAATTTTAGGGGCTTTTTTTATGGATACAGTAATACCAAGCAAGGTACATGGTTGATCAGGTAAGGAGTAGATAAAGTAGGCGCGCAGGAAAAAGGGCTTAGAGCAAAATATAGATTGTAGCGATAGATAAGGATGTAGCTGAAGTAAAAAAGGTACTAGGAATATTTCAGAGGGAGATAAAAAGGTTAAGCAGTAGATAGAAGGTATAGAAGGTATAGAAGGTATAGAAGGTATAAATTAAGCGGGAAAGTGACGCAAGTTGCTATTGCAACTTGCGTCGACTTAAAATCTTATACAGCTACAACGTTTGCAGCTTGAAGACCTTTTTGGCCTTGCTCTACTTCGAAAGACACTTGTTGGCCTTCTTTAAGAGTTTTGAAACCTTCAGATGCGATAGCACGGAAGTGAACGAATACGTCAGCGCCGCCGTTGTCTTGAGTTAGGAAACCGAAACCTTTCTCTTCGTTAAACCATTTTACTACGCCGTTTGTTTTGTTAGACATGATGTGTCCCTTATATAAAAATAAAAAATTAATCGCCAAAAGTGCGATGCGCTGAAAGCTTGAATTATTTAATGTATCTATGAAGCCAAGGGAAACACTGAGAATAACAATGAAGCAATACTAAGGGTTTTACTTTACAACTGGATGTTTCATTTAATAACTCTGAAAACAGAGCGAGGCCATTCTTGGTGATCTGGGCCCCGTTGTAAAGCTTTATTTGAAAATAATTGATGTTTTTTTGTTCGGTTGACTTAGATTAAAGCTCTATTACGCCATTAAGCTCATTTATAACGCTTTGATCTTAAGAAACTTGCTCATGGTACGTATCTCTAAGCACTCATCTTCAGGTAAGCCCGTATTTCTGGTATCCACAAAAAAGCCCAACCCCATCCCGGGTTTGAACCAGTAATTAAGACGACTTTATTTTCTGGTTGTTGAGCTTCATTTGTCATAATTCTATCTTTTGATGATTAACACTGATGATCGGGTAAGTCTTGGGTTTTATAGAGATCGGCAATGTCGTGATTCTTATCTCTATGTTTAGCTTCATCTTCTCTTATGCAGAAAAGCACATCCAAAAACATGGCATTCTCGGGTAAGCGATAATATTTAATCGCAATTTCAGGCGCGGGATGATTGGGCAACGTGCCATCTTGAATTTTCGAGATATATTCGGAGTAACTATTACAAGCTTCCTCTTCAAAATACCCAACGATCCTATGCGCCGTTTTAGATGAGACTAAGTAGATCACGCCATAGATGAGTAGAAAGATGAACTGTAATAGCATCACTAAAATGCGTTCTATAATGGACGGGTTGGTAACGGTAAGGAAAATCATCAAATGCATCCGTTCATTATCCGCTTCGTCCAGTAGCTCTTTGATCCAACCACCGTCGTCTTTCATGCGGCGCAGAGCTTTGAGGTGGTTGAACACTCCCGCCACCATGCCCGGCACCGCCGCTATGGTTTCCAACAACATGGCTCGTTTGGCTAAGTGTTTTCCATAAAACAAGTTAAGTGTCTTTTTGAGAAGTCGAGTAACAAGAAGTGCAACCTTTTCGGAGAAGATTTCAGGTTTATAATGAGTGCTTTCAAAATGCATAGCGTGTTCCTTATATGAGTCTAATACTTACTAATCAACATTCATGCCAAGACTAAAACCCTTATAAGGCAAGGAGAAAGTAACAAAAGAGTCATTTTAACTCGATAAATTCAAAGCACACCAAGACACTTAGGCGTCATATTGACTCACAATAAAGAACAAAAAAACCCAGCAACATGGCTGGGCTCTTAGTCGTTTATGATCAGTTGCTTATTACCTGATTGAGTTACTCATCCGGCTTCTTAGTTCTTAGATCGACATATGGCCAGTAATGGTGCCCTACTCGAATTAACAGTGTGGCTGCGGCTAAGATAAATGCAGCGACAGACAACCAAACGATGAGTACTGCATCTAACTCTTTCATACCTAAGGTGATGTAACGAGCAATCGCCATCATCGCGATGTAGATCGGGTATCGCACCGGGATCTTACCGTTCATGACAAACTGTTGAACCATCGCCAACACTTCCAAGTAAATGAACATCAGAAGAATGTCGGTCAGTTGCACTCGACGTTCCGCAAAGACGTGCATGAACTCTTCCATCATGGCAAACAGTGTCGCCAGTGTGATCGCCACCAATAAAACGGCTTCAAGAATGTGGAAAACCTTAAGGAAAGGCTTACTAAAAGACTTAGGTAAGTGCGAAGGCATAGTCACTCTTCAAAAATAATTAATCCAATATCTACAATAGCATGCATCAATATAAGTCGCGCACTCTCAAAGCATCGACTTTAGGATGACGCCATCAACTAACGATTAGCTAAGCTAGCAGATACAGATACAGATACAGATACAGATACAGATACAGATACAGATACAAAAATGGCTCCACATTTACTGCAGAGCCATCTATTTGTCTTTTATCTACCGACTTTATTTACTAACGAGTCTTAGAGCAGAATCAAATAAGTCAAGAACACCACACACAGTCCGTAGATAAGCGGGTGTACTTCTTTGCGCTTACCCGCAACAACCATCGTGAATGCGTAGCTGATGAAGCCCATCGCCATGCCGTTTGCTGGTGAGAAGCTTAGAACGGTGAACATGATGGTAAAGAACGCTGCAATGCGTGACTCTTTCTTTTCCCAGTTAATCTGACCCAGACGACCCACCATGTAAATACCCACCACGACCATCGCAGGTGCAACCATTGCCGCAGAGAAGATGGAGAAGATTGGGTATAGGAAAAGGGAGATTAAGAACAGACCAGCCACCATGACTGCTGCTAAGCCCGTTTTCGCACCTTGAGAAGAAGCAATACCAGACTCAGAGAAAGCGGTAATCGACGTTGTACCTAAAATCGAACCAATCACCGTGCCGCCCGCATCAGCAACCAAAGCCGATTTCGCGTTTGGCATCTTACCGTCTTTATCGATGATCCCAGCATCGCGGCCAACACCTACTATGGTGCTCAAGCCATCAAAGAAATCGACAATCAGGAAGATAAGCACGATGAACAGCAAGTCGAATATTTTCTCAGGCGTGAAAGCAGAGAAATCAAAAATAGCGCCGAAGCTACCGGCCATGCTTGGCGGCATAGCAAAGAACTGGTCTGGAATTGGTGCATTTGATGTACCCATGAATACATCAGCAAGAATGGTCAGAGCGATAGCAGAAACGAACGAGATGAACGTTGCCAGCTTTATGTCACGAACCATACAACCTAGAGCAATGAAGATACTCACGTAAGCGATAATCACTTTTGGATCTGAAATATCACCCAAGCCAACCAATACGAATGGGTTAGACACTATGATGCCCGCGTTCTTAAGACCTAAGAAGGCAATGAACAAACCAAGCGAAACCGTAATCGCTAGCTTCAGGTCTTCTGGAATCGACTCAATCATCGATTTACGAATGTTGGTCAACGAGAACGCAAGATAAAGGATACCCGATAGAAAGATGCCAAATAGTGCCTCATTCCAAAGTACTGCCACTGAACCACTCAACAACAAACCTTTGAAGAAGCCATTCATACTCATACCCGGCGCTAACATCACTGGGTAGTTACCCCAGATGCCCATAATCAGCGTTGCAATCGCAGCAGACAGGGCGGTGGCAGTAAACACTGCACCTTTGTCCATTCCAGGAATATCACCCAAAATCGCTGGGTTAACCGCCAGAATGTAGCTCATCGCTAAGAAGGTAATAAAACCCGCGTACAGCTCAGTGCCAATCGTGGTTTTTCTTTCAGTGATTTTAAACATCGAATCAAGCGAGCCAGAGGTGTTCTGGGCTTTCAAAGTGGAATCGGTACTCACAACAAAACCTTTGCAATAAATTAAGAATTTGGTGATTCAAATGCTGTGAGAATAGAGGGGTCTCTACACTAAAAACTGTAGTCACCAAGGTAGGCTCGGTAGTAGAAACATCTAGTCCATATCACTAGATATATACAGCATTTAATCGTTTGCGCGGATTGTAAGGATTGAGATTAAAACTTCAACAAATTTTGTCCAGATCACATAAAAAAGTGAAGATGACGAGTCATTGCAGTTATACAAAGATCCTTGAAAAGATCATTCGCTGATAAATAACGATCAAGCCAGTTGTTCTCAATCATCTAAATATGCTACTCTTCGCCTCCATTTTTCTGACCTAATTTTCACCAATTGTCTCTATTAGTTTCACTCGTTATCTCTTTATAGATGTAACCACCGGAACAATTAATAGATGCACCACCGGAACAAAAATTAGGGTCAGTGCTATCTTTTATAGTGTCGGTTTATCACCTTCACTCAATCCAACCAACAGTGGAAATATACAGATGGGCATAGGTACTCTTTACATCGTATCTGCACCTAGTGGCGCAGGTAAATCGAGCTTGATCTCAGCAATGCTGGAAACCAATCCAACCTACGCAATGAAGGTATCTGTTTCACACACCACTCGCGGTATGCGCCCTGGTGAAGAGAATGGTGTTCACTACCACTTCGTAGAAAAACATCACTTTGAAGACCTGATTAAGAAAGGTGAGTTCCTAGAGTACGCTGAAGTATTCGGCAACTACTACGGTACTTCACGCGTGTGGATTGAAGAGAACCTAAACCGCGGTATCGATGTATTCTTAGATATCGACTGGCAAGGTGCTCGTCAGATCCGTGAAAAAATGCCTCAAGCGAAGAGTGTTTTCATTCTTCCACCATCAAATGGTGAGCTAGAGCGTCGTTTGAATGTTCGCGGTCAAGATAGCGACGAAGTTATTGCGAAACGCATGAGCGAAGCAAAATCTGAGATTTCTCACTATGCAGAATACGATTATGTGATCGTGAATGATGACTTTGATGCAGCCTTAATGGACTTCAGAGCAATCATTCGTGCGGAGCGTTTGAAAGAAGATAAGCAAGCAGCTAAATACAGCGGCATGCTTACAGCACTACTAGCGGAATAATCTCTGATACCAATCGTAGTAAACAACTGGTCATTCTAGCTTGCTAAAAAGCCTGATAACGTCGTTATAATTTTTGATTGTAGGGTGACTACTTATCGAAAAATTCTGCCTTGTTCTCAAACTTTTTTCCGGCGCTATCTCTGAGCACTTATTTACTGTGATTGGTATAACTGGATTTTCCATTGAGATAAGTATACGGTGAGCTAGAAAGTCTCTAGTTAAACTTGTATACTTTCTCGTCATATAAAATTTATTAGTTAATTACTATTTGGAGTCCTCATGGCACGCGTAACTGTTCAAGACGCTGTTGAAAAAGTTGGCAACCGTTTCGACCTAGTTCTTATTGCGGCTCGCCGCGCACGTCAAATGCAAACTGGCGGCAAAGATTCACTAGTGCCTGAAGAAAACGATAAGCCAACGGTTATCGCTCTTCGCGAAATCGAAGAAGGTCTTATCACTAAAGACGTACTAGATGCTCGTGAGCGTCAAGAGCAACAAGAGCAAGAAGCGGCTGAACTTGCAGCAGTAAGCAGCATCGCTCACACTCGCTGATAGAATCAACGTCATTCGAACTAATTAACCTTCCGGGCCTTTAATTTGTATCTATTCGATAGCCTCAAAGACGTTGCCCAAGAATACCTAACAGAGCCTCAAATTGAGGCTCTGCGTCAATCTTATGTGGTAGCGAGAAATGCCCATGAAGGGCAAACCCGTTCAACGGGTGAACCATACATAATCCATCCTGTTGCTGTTTCAAGAATCCTGGCAGAAATGCGTCTGGATATCGAAACTCTGCAAGCCGCCCTACTCCACGATGTAATTGAAGATACTGAAGTTACAAAAGAGGAGCTAGAAGCTCAATTTGGCAACACTGTTGCTGAACTGGTTGATGGTGTATCTAAGCTGGATAAGCTTAAATTTCGTGATCGCAAAGAAGCGCAAGCAGAGAACTTCCGTAAGATGGTTCTCGCCATGGTGCAAGACATCCGCGTTATCTTGATCAAATTAGCTGACCGTACTCATAACATGCGCACGCTTGGGGCACTTCGTCCTGATAAAAAGCGTCGTATTGCTCGCGAAACCCTAGAAATCTATTCTCCACTTGCTCATCGCCTTGGTATTCATAACATCAAGACCGAACTAGAAGAGTTGGGCTTCGAAGCCCTCTACCCTAACCGTTATCGCGTACTCAGAAATGTAGTGAAAGCTGCGCGTGGTAACCGTAAGGAAATGATCCAACGTATCCATAGCGAAATTGAAGGCCGTCTTGAAGAAGTCGGTTTGTCTGCTCGCGTCGTAGGTCGTGAAAAGAACTTGTTCTCAATCTATAACAAGATGAAAACCAAAGAACAGCGCTTTCACACCATTATGGATATCTACGCTTTCCGCGTAGTGGTTGATACCCCAGACACTTGTTATCGCGCACTTGGCCAGGCTCACAGCTTGTACAAGCCACGTCCGGGCCGCATGAAAGATTACATTGCGGTACCAAAAGCCAACGGCTACCAATCTCTTCATACGTCAATGATCGGCCCTCACGGGGTACCTGTAGAGGTTCAGATCCGTACCGAAGATATGGAGCAAATGGCCGATAAAGGCGTCGCGGCGCACTGGTCTTACAAAGGCAGTGGCTCACGCAGTAGCAACGGGACAACCGCACAGGTTAAAGCACAGCGTTGGATGCAGAGCTTACTTGAGCTTCAACAAAGCGCAGGTAACTCATTCGAATTCATTGAAAACGTTAAATCTGATCTGTTCCCAGATGAGATCTTCGTGTTCACGCCAAAAGGTCGCATCGTCGAACTTCCTGCGGGTGCAACAGCGGTCGATTTTGCTTACGCGGTGCATACCGATGTGGGCAACATGTGTGTAGGGGCTCGTGTCGACATGAACCCTTACCCACTCAGCAAATCGCTGAAGAATGGTCAAACCATTGAGATCATCAGTGCTCCGGGCGCACGTCCAAATGCAGCATGGCTCAACTACGTGGTGACCTCACGCGCTCGTACGAAGATCCGTCAGGTTCTGAAGACAATGCGCCGTGAAGAGTCGATTACCCTAGGTCGTCGTCTACTGAATCACGCACTTGGTGAACACTCTATTGCCGATATCGGCCAAGAGAACCTCGAGCATGTATTGTCTGACTTACGCCTAGAAAGCGTTGAAGACTTGCTAGCATCGATTGGTCTTGGCGAGCTGATGAGTATCGTCATTGCTCGTCGCCTACTGGGTGATGCTGACGAACTGACTGAAGTGAAAAACAACAGCGATGCGCCTAGGAAGAAACTAGCTATCCGCGGAGCTGAAGGTCTACTACTGACTTTTGCAAATTGTTGTCACCCGATTCCAGGCGATCACATCATTGCTCATGTATCTCCAGGTCGTGGCCTTGTGGTTCACCGCGAAACGTGTCCAAACGTTCGTGGCTACCAAAAAGAACCAGACAAATACATGGCGGTGGAATGGTCTGACGATTACGATCAAGAGTTCACAGCTGAACTTCAGATCGACATCCAGAACCACCAAGGTGCACTGGCAGAGTTAACGAACGTTATCTCTAAAACGGGCTCAAACATTCACGGTATTTCAACCGAAGAACGTGATGGACGCCTGTACACAGTGACTATCTTGCTGACGACCAAAGATCGTGTTCATCTTGCAAGTATTATGAAAAAGCTACGTGTGATGCCACACGCGCTGAAAGTAAAACGTCGTAAGAACTGATCTAAAAGCAAATAAATAAAGCAGATGAGAGATACGAGTCTCGAGATGCGAAGAGCAAAAACTTTTCACCACCTCAACTCTTCGTATTTCGAGTCTGCTTTAATTTTTTGTACTGCCCTGTTTTCTATATCCCCCCTTTAGTACCCAGTTTACTCGTACCTCGTCTCTGCCCTTGATCCTTTCGTATCTCGTTTACCCGTATCCCGCATCTACTCTTATTCCCTTCGCATATCGTTTACTCGCATCCCGAATCTGCTCTTAATCTCTTCGTATCTCATTTACCCGCAACCCGAACCTGCTCTAATCTTTTCGCATCTCGTTCACTCTCATCCCTCATCTGCTTCTAAGCTTTACCCTGTACAAAAATCCAGTAAAATGCTTGAATAGATTATCTCTCTTACGTTTATGAGCCTTGTTATGTCACAGCTTTTATCTGCTATCCCTCTCAACTCTTTATCTGGAGTCGGCGCTAAAGTCGCAGAGAAACTAGAGAAGGTTGGGCTTAACAATGTACAAGACCTGCTATTTCACCTGCCTTTGCGCTATGAAGATCGAACGCGTATCTATCCCATCGTAAAACTGCATGCTGGTTTATGGGCAGCAGTGCAAGGCAAGGTAATGCACGTCGATACCATTTTCGGTAAACGTAAGATGCTCGCAGTAAAGATCAGTGATGGTAATGGCACTATTACCCTACGTTTTTTCAACTTCACTGCAGGCATGAAAAATAACTTTGCCGAAGGCAAACAAGTGCATGCTTATGGTGAGATCAAGCGCGGTAACATGGGGCTTGAGATCGTCCACCCTGATTACAAATTCTTTGCGCCGAGGCAACAACCAGACGTTGAAGCCAACCTAACTCCGGTGTACCCAACCACCGAAGGGCTAAGACAAGTCACGCTGCGTAATCTTACCGATCAAGCTCTAGAGTTAATCGACAAGGCCGCAGTTAACGAGCTTCTCCCATCCGGTTTATACGACCACCAAATAACACTCGCGCAAGCACTGCATACCATTCACAGGCCTCCTCCGGGCATTGACCTAGAGCTGTTTGATGAAGGTAAACACCCTGCGCAGCTGCGCCTGATTATGGAAGAGCTACTGGCTCAAAACCTATCGATGCTGTCTGTTCGTAGTAAAGGGCAGCAAGACAAGGCAATGCCTTTTCCTCCGGTAAACACCCTCAAAGATAAGTTGTTAGCTCAACTTCCGTTTTCACCAACCAATGCTCAAGTAAGGGTGACTAAAGAGATCGAAGCCGACCTTGAAAAGCCACACCCTATGATGCGTTTAGTACAGGGTGATGTAGGTTCAGGTAAAACCTTAGTCGCCGCACTGGCAGCCGTTCGCGCACTCGAACATGGTCAGCAAGTAGCACTTATGGCACCAACTGAACTACTCGCAGAACAGCACGCGATTAACTTTGCTAACTGGTTTGAAGCGATGGGCATTCAAGTCGGTTGGCTGGCCGGTAAACTCAAAGGTAAGGCTCGTGAAACTGAACTAACACGTATTGCCAGCGGCGAAGCGCAAATGGTGGTCGGTACTCATGCGCTATTCCAAGAACATGTCGAGTTCAAAAACCTTGGCTTAGTGATCATTGATGAGCAACACCGATTTGGCGTCCACCAGCGATTAGAACTGCGTGAGAAAGGCGCAAAGCAAGGCTACTACCCCCATCAGTTGGTCATGACCGCCACCCCAATCCCACGAACGTTAGCAATGACGGCCTATGCCGACCTCGAAACTTCGATTATTGATGAACTGCCACCGGGACGAACACCAATTCAAACTGTGGCAATTCCTGATACCAAGCGCGATGACATTGTTGAACGTGTGAAAAATGCGTGTCTCAATGAAGGCAAACAAGCCTACTGGGTATGTACGCTGATTGATGAATCGGAAGTACTGGAAGCTCAAGCTGCAGCTGATACGGCAGAAGAGCTGCAACGCAAACTGCCTGACGTAAAAATTGGTTTAGTCCATGGCCGTATGAAACCCGCCGAGAAACAAGCGGTGATGCGAGAGTTCAAAGAGAACAAGCTGCATCTATTGGTTGCGACAACCGTGATTGAAGTCGGTGTGGATGTACCGAATTCGAGCTTAATGATCATCGAGAACCCAGAACGTCTTGGCCTAGCGCAACTGCACCAACTGCGGGGCCGTGTTGGCCGAGGTTCGGTCGCAAGTCATTGTGTATTGTTGTATCACTCACCGCTGTCTAAAACCGCTCAGAAACGCTTAGGTGTGCTACGTGAAAGTAACGATGGCTTTGTGATTGCACAGCGTGACTTAGAAATCCGTGGCCCCGGTGAATTGCTCGGTACCAAACAAACTGGCTTGGCTGATTTCAAGATCGCCGATCTAATTCGTGACCAACGTTTGATACCTGAAGTGCAGCGTATTGCGCGTCATATTCACGATAGCTACCCAGACAATGCCAAGGCGATCATCAACCGCTGGTTGGGTGAACGCGATGTTTACTCTAAGGCATAGTTAACACTGCATAAAAAGACAAAAAGGCTTCCCTTCAAGGAAGCCTTTTTACTGTGCGTTACTCTCATCAAGCAAGAGCGAGGATCTCTATACAGATCCCCAACTCCCAATAGTATTTAAGGCTTCACAGGGAAACTGATCTGCGCTTTTAACCCGCCCTCACTGCGGTTATTAACCACAACAGCACCTTGGTGCTGGCTGACAATACGTTTCACAATCGCTAAGCCTAAACCTGTCCCTTCACTGCCTCGGGCGGTATCACCACGCGTAAACGGTTCAAACAATTTACCGATCTGATCCTGCGGGATACCCGGGCCATTATCTTCCACCGTTACCCAAGCAAGCTTGTTATCCGCCGTCATACCAGTCGAAACCTTCACCCAACCATTGCCATAACGCAGTGCATTTACTACCAAGTTACTCACCGCACGCTTCATCGCAATTGGGTTACCAAGCGCGGGCTTCATTGATTCCGGAATATCAGTTTCAATCTGCACTTCGTATCCACCCTCAGAGCTAGAAACCTCGCGAGCAATATCATCAACAAACACCGCTTGGAATGAATCTCGGTCAACTGGCTTTAGGTAGTCCATAAACTGGCTGATGATCTCATTACACTCTTCGGTATCACTGATGATCCCTTCCGCTAAGTAGCTGTCTTCTGGCGACATCATCTCGGTCGCTAAGCGAATGCGTGTTAAGGGAGTACGTAAATCGTGGCTGATACCCGCCATCAACAAGGCTCGATCTTCTTCCAATTCTTGAATGCCTTTCGACATCTGGTTAAAGGCTCGTGTTACTGAACGAATTTCTTGAGCACCTTGAACCGGCAGTGGTGGCGGTATATCACCACGACCCACACCTTGCGCGGCTTTCTCCAGCGCAATCAAAGGCCGGTTTTGTAATCGGATAAACAACCAACCACCAGCAACAATCAACAACGCCATGATCAAGCTGTTACGAAATAGAGGCGCAAAATCTTCTTCTTGCAACTCTGATAACGGAATACGAATCAAAGAGTTGGGTAACTGCGCAATGTCCATCCACAACACATAGCTCTCTTTACCCAAGATCAGCCGCACTTCGGTTTCAGATCCCAGTTCTTTAGTCATCTCCTCGCTCATCAAGTCAATCGCAACAGCATGGTAATACTCGCCCGCCGCTTCACTGTTTTTAGCGTGAACGGTCACCCCTAGCTGCTCAAGCACACGCTGACGCAGTGGCGCATCAATCTCGATATCCATGTCAGTGCCTTGGTCCAACACAAGGTTTAACTCATGAGCCAAGATCTTATTAAACTGCTGCAAACTCGGCATTAGTGCATAGTTGAACACCGCGTAATAAGAAAAGATTTGGCTAGCGACCAACAGGGTTAAAAAGAGCACTATCGACTGAGTAAAGGAGCTACGTATGCGCATAGAAGACCTAAATTGAGGGGATGATAAAGGGATATAATGGAAACTATAACTCTAATACCAATCACAGTAAGTAAGTGATCATAAATAGCGTAGGAAAAAGGCTTGAAAACAAGGCGGAAGTTTTCGATAAGTAGTTATTCTACAATCAAAACTTCTAACGAAGTTATCGAGCGTTTTAACAAGCTAGGATGACCAGTTATTTACTACGATTGGTATCGACCCTTGTGCTGAATACAAAACGGGTCATCGCATGTTAATGAGATGACCCGTAAATATAGAATTCTGATTCACAGAACTGATGAAGCTAGTATAGAGCTTACAAAGCCGGCTTAAACTGCTTTACCATCTGGAACGAATACGTAACCCAAGCCCCACACCGTTTGGATGTAACGAGGTTTACTTGGATCTTCTTCCACTAGACGACGCAGACGTGAAATCTGAACATCGATAGAACGTTCCATTGCTGAATATTCACGGCCACGCGCCATGTTCATCAGCTTATCGCGAGACATTGGCTCACGAGCGTTAGTGACCAGTGACTTGAGCACCGCAAATTCACCTGAGGTAAGAGGCATCGGCTCTTCACCGCGGAACATTTCACGCGTACCTAGGTTTAGGCGGAATTCACCAAACTCAACCACAGATTCTTCTGTGCTTGGTGCGCCCGGCGCTTCAATCACTTGGCGACGCATTACCGCTTTGATACGAGCTAATAGCTCACGCGGGTTAAATGGTTTTGGCAGGTAATCATCCGCACCCACTTCCAAGCCCACAATGCGATCCACTTCATCACCCTTTGCCGTCAGCATAAGGATAGGTAGCGAGTTGTTTGCGTTTCGTAGACGACGACAGATCGATAGGCCGTCTTCGCCCGGTAACATTAAATCCAATACCATCAAGTGAAAATTTTCACGGGTTAACAGGCGGTCCATCTGCTCACTGTTTGCCACGCTACGCACTTGAAAGCCTTGCTCTGACAGATAGCGTTCTAGCAATGCACGTAGACGAGCATCGTCATCGACCACTAAAATTTTGTAGTTTTCTTGCATGTAATGGTTCCACCTATTAAAGCTTAAACCTAAGGTTAAGCATTCTTGGTAAATTGTATATTGGTATAAGACATTAAAAATGTAACATTATTGGAGAAAAAGTCGCCTAAATAATTGTTAACGTATGTTGCCTTTCTATATATTCTATCTTAGATCATCATTTCATTAAGTCAGATTTATGAAAACCAAACTTATCACCCGAGAAGGTTATAACAAGCTCAAAGCAGAACATGACCACTTATGGCACGAGAAACGTCCTGAAATTACCAAGATAGTCACTTGGGCTGCAAGCCTTGGAGATCGTTCAGAAAACGCAGATTACACCTTTAATAAGCGTTTACTTCGTCAGATTGATCGCCGAGTCCGTTTCTTAAGAAAATTCCTACCTGATGTGACTATCGTTGATTACTCGCCGCAACAAGAAGGTAAGGTCTTTTTCGGTGCTTGGGTCGAAATTGAAAATGATGATGGGGAAATTAAGAAGTTTCGTATTGTCGGCCCTGAAGAGATCTACGGTGGTGCGAAAGGTTATATCTCTATCGACTCGCCAATGGCTAGAGCTCTGCTGAAGAAGGAAGTGGATGATGAGTTTACGGTAACCACACCGGAAGGCGATAAAGAGTGGTTCATTAACTCGATTTGCTACGCAGACGACGCGTAAAGTTTATGGCTTATGGCTTAGCGTGATTAACCGGCCATCACAGGTCGAGCAGACAAACCCAAACTCCAGATAAAAGAAAACCCCGCTAGGCTTGCGCCTGGCGGGGTTAAGTCTCTATCGCAGCAATCCGGCTACTGTTTATCTCTTCGAGATAAGGTGCTCCCTGCATCTGTCCTTGATAGTGGCTAAATCCTTTAACCAATTTCCTTTTTGTTCATCGCCATCCTAGCGGTGTCCATTCTAGCCTGTCATCCTGACTGGCGAATCTCATCCAGAGATTATCACTTCCTTGCTGACCACTCATCCTAAGTAATCAAATCTTCATCCTGAAGATACCTAGTCCATTAGGCTTTTTCCTGTTCCTGCCAACTCCCTGTCGACAAGTTAAATATTACGGTATTTGGGCGAGTTTCCTAGATAGTCCCAAAAAATATTTCAGGTGGGAAATATACCCATAGACACACAACCACATAAAATCAGTAACTTAGGTTTATTTTAAGACGATTTTATCGGTTTAAAGTGACTTAGGCTTACATCACGTGTGAGAGATCTCTTACAAAGCGGGTATCACAAACGGAAATTCGACTTCTGACAGGATAATTACACAGCCAAAGCTAGAAAAAGCGTACGCTCACCCCCATGTATTTGTCATGATATTAAATAAGAGATTCATCGGATGAGCCAAGCTATCTGTCGACTGATCGCTGAAGAACTGAATGTTCGTTCAGAGCAAGTCACCGCCGCAGTCAACCTAATTGACGACGGTAACACCGTTCCCTTTATTGCCCGCTACCGTAAAGAAGTCACGGGTGGCTTAGACGATACCCAGCTACGTAACCTTGATAGTCGCCTTTCTTACCTTCGCGAACTTGACGATCGCCGCCAAACGATTCTTAAGTCAATTCAAGACCAAGGTAAACTCACGCCAGAATTAGAGCGTGATATTACTCAAGCCGACAGCAAGACTCGCCTAGAAGATTTATACCTGCCATACAAACCAAAGCGCCGCACCAAAGGCCAGATCGCGATTGAAGCAGGCTTAGAGCCACTTGCAGATACACTTTGGAATGAACCACAACACGATCCTGAAACCGAAGCCGCTAACTTCATCAGCAGCGATAAAGGCATTGCTGATACTAAAGCGGCACTGGATGGGGCACGTGCAATCGTGATGGAGCGTATTGCAGAAGACGCAAACCTACTTGAAAAGATTCGCCAACATCTAACACGCAACTCTGAGCTCGTTTCACGTGTCGTGGCAGGCAAAGAGCAAGCTGGCGAGAAATTCAAAGATTACTTCAAACACAACGAAACACTCAACAAAGTACCTTCACACCGTGCGCTTGCGATGTTGCGAGGCCGAAATGAAGGCTTCCTAACGCTGGCAATGAATGCTGATCCAGAGCAAGAAGAAGGTGTACGTGGCTCTTACTGCGAGAACATCATCTCTGATCATTATGGCATTACCCTGAGCAGCGCACCTGCAGATGCATGGCGTAAGCAAGTGATTAGCTGGGCGTGGCGCATCAAAGTTTCTATGCACATGGAAACCGAGTTGATGGGCGCGATGAAAGAACGCGGTGAGATCGAAGCGATTGAAGTGTTCGCAACCAACCTTAAAGATTTGTTGATGGCAGCACCTGCTGGCCCTCGCGCAACCTTGGGCTTGGATCCGGGTTTACGTACCGGTTCGAAAATCGCCGTGGTGGATTCAACGGGTAAGGTTCTAGCAACAGAAACCATTTACCCTCACCCACCACAGAAGCAATACGACAAGTCTGCGCACGTGGTTGAGCAGATGGTTCGCCAATACAATGTTGATTTGATTGCGATTGGTAATGGTACGGCTTCACGCGAAACAGACAGCTTTGTTGCTGATGTGATTAAGCGTGGCAACCTTACAGCGCAAAAAATCATAGTGAGTGAGGCTGGCGCATCGGTTTATTCGGCTTCTGAGTTAGCAGCAAAAGAATTCCCTAACATGGATGTATCGATTCGTGGTGCGGTGTCTATTGCCCGTCGTCTGCAAGATCCATTGGCAGAGCTGGTGAAGATTGACCCTAAATCGATCGGTGTGGGCCAATACCAACACGACGTGAGCCAAACTATGCTCGCTAAGCGCCTAGATGCGATTGTCGAAGACTGTGTAAACGCGGTTGGTGTTGATGTGAATACTGCTTCTGCTGCACTGTTAACTCGTGTAGCCGGCCTTTCTACCACCATCGCTCAGAACATCGTAGACTTCCGTGATGAAAACGGTCGCTTCGAAGCGCGTACAACACTCAAAAAAGTCGCTCGTTTAGGGCCAAAAGCCTTTGAACAGTGTGCGGGTTTCCTGAGAATCATGGATGGTAAGAATCCATTAGACGCATCTTCAGTTCACCCAGAAGCTTATCCATTGGTGAAAACCATCGCCGAGAAAAACCACAAAGACATCAAGTCTCTGGTGGGTAATACAGACTTCTTACGTGGTTTACATGCGGTTGATTACACCAATGAGAACTTCGGTGTACCTACGGTAACCGACATCATCAAAGAATTGGATAAGCCGGGTCGAGATCCTCGTCCTGAATTCAAGACAGCAACCTTCGCCGATGGCGTAAATAGCATGTCTGACCTAGAACCCGGCATGATCTTAGAAGGTGTAGTTTCAAACGTAGCCAACTTTGGCGCCTTCGTTGACATTGGTGTTCACCAAGACGGTTTAGTGCATATATCAGCGCTAACCGATCGTTTTGTCTCTGATCCTCATGAAGTCGTGAAAACGGGGGAAATCGTCAAAGTGAAGGTGATGGAAGTCGATGTTCAACGTAAACGTATTGCGCTAAGCATGCGTATGAAAGATGAACCCGGCCAAGACAACCGCGCACAACGTTCAAGTGCACCTCGCACGCAAAACCGCCCGAATCAAAATTCGCAAGGTGGACAACGTCGTCGAGAAGAACCGCAACAAAACGCTGCGATGGGTGGTGCTTTTGCCGCTGCCTTTGCTAAAGCGAAGAAATAATAGGTCAATGAAACGACTGCGTGTCGTGAAATAAATAGCCTGTAAAAACAGAAAACCTGCATCCCTTAGGGTATGCAGGTTTTTTTATTATGTGTTCAAAAAAGACATCGAAGCTTAGCTGTATTCTACGTATTTTATACTCGAAATAATTGGGGTTGCAGCTAGGCAACAAGTAAGTTCAGCCCTATGAGCATAGGGGTTCTATGTAATTAGGGTGAACTTACGCTGTTAACAACGCTGCGGCTTCAAGTATGAAGAGTATAATTACAACACAACTAGCATTCCTGATGGAGCATGAGGCGCAACAGCATGACCATAATGATATTTTATGACCTTACGTCGCTTCTCCATCTGTCCCTCTTGAATCGCCGCATCTAAAACATGCTTTGGCAGGCGGAAACGCATGGTATAGCCCTTTCCTTGATCAGCACTGTATGTTCTCAGTGCCAATAAGCTGAACAACCTATCAAAAGGATCTTGTGGCTCTTCTTGGCTAATCGAATTGGCCTCTGACTCGTTCTCCATTTCATAACCTGGATGGTCTGAAGGATCCCAAGCCGACTGCTGCCTTCGCTTATCGTCCGGTTTTACCTTTCGCTCTGCATTGGTTTTCGCCAATGCTACGGCGGGAGCGACAGGTTCTCGAACTCTATTATCACGCGCAACTTGCTCTGTTTGCACATTAACGGATGGGGCGATCAGTGGCACACTCACTGCAGTTGCAGGTGACACAATCATCGCGAACTCCTCAAGAATCGCCCATCGTTATTGCTATAACGCTGCTGTACTGAGTTACACAGCAGGCATAGCCCAAAACTTACCGCAATCAGCTCAGGAGAGAGTTAGGTCTGAGTATCATGCAACGCCTTGGTGTTATACCAATCGTAGTAAATAACTGCTCATCCTAGCTTGTTAAAATGCTCGATAACGGCGTTAGAGCTTTTGATTGTAGAATAACTACTTATCAAAAAGCTCTGCCTGTTCTCAAGCCTTTTTCCTACGCTATTTTTGAACACTTACTTACTGTGATTGGTATTAGGTTATATATCGACCAAGCCAGCGATAAATTTAGCGATTATTTTCGCGCGAAGCTGACCAGTTCACTGCAAAAGGCATCTGCTTCAGTCATAAAAGGCGCATGTGAAGACTGAGTGAAGATGTATTGTTCGGTATGAGGTAAGGCTTTGCCCAAGTCTTTTGCAACCTTGATTGGCACAAGCCCATCTAATCGACCGTATAAACGCAGCATAGGCACAGAGATCTGCGGTAATTGTTCACGGAGGTCAACGTCTGACAGCATCTTTAAACCAGCCAATAATGAATCGGGATTCGGCAACGGGCGAGAAAGCACCGCTTGCTTGAGTTGTTTGACATCTTGTCTTGCAGAAGGACTGCCCATGGCTTGCAACGCCATAAAGCGTTCGATGGTGGTTTGAAAGTCTTCAACCAACTGTTCAGTGAATGCGCTTAATACGTTTGGCTGAATGCCTCGCCATAATACGGGTTCTTTTGCGGCAGCAAACTTAGGGGAACTGGCGACAGTCACCAGTTTGCTCACGTAATCGGAGTGATGCAGAGCCATGTGCGTCGCGACCAAACCACCGAGTGACCAACCCACCCAAATCGCTTGCTTGGGCGCGTCGACCAATAGTTGCTGAGCAATCTCTTCAAGATCTTGAGCGTGGCTGTGAGCACTGTGTCCATACCCTGGAAGATCGACAACATGCACTCGGAAGTCAGCTTCTAAAGCGGTAACAGTTTGCTGCCATACCGCACCATTCATACCCCAGCCGTGAACCAGAACTAAATCAGGTCCTTGCCCTGAAACATGCCAATACAACGCGTCACTCATTCTCATTATTCCCTACTTATTTCATCCACCATCAAGGGTACGTTTCAGTATGGTGAGTACAAAGAACACCATAACCCAAAAGCACTGCGAGCTATGTTATCTGATTGGCTACAAAAACACACACCACGGCTGGTCACACCTCAATGTCACCTATGTAAATTGGATAAATCCTCTCATGATGATCATCCGCGATGGTGTAATGATTGCCTTAATCTCTTCGAGCCAGTGCCGCGTTGCCAGCAGTGTGGCTTAAAAACCCTAACTACCGTCGAGCAATGTGGTCAGTGCTTATCTCAACCTCCACCTTGGCATCGTCTCTATTGCGTTGGGGACTACACCTTTCCAACAGCACGTTACATTCAACAAATGAAGTACGCCGATAAGTTTTGGTTTGCACGTGATCTATCAAAGTTATTGGCTTCACGTATCGAGCATCCTGCTCCGCTGATCACCAGCGTACCTCTGCATTGGCGTCGATATATTCATCGAGGCTTTAATCAAAGTCAGCTGCTCGCTAATTACACAGCTCAAGAACTTGGCGTTAAAGATGAGGTGCTGTTCCGTCGAATTCGCTCAACCGCTTCTCAGCAAGGGCTGACTAAATCCGCACGCTTACATAATCTAAAGAGCGCTTTTACGCTTCGAAAACAAGACTTTCAAGGAACTGTCCCTTCCCACGTCGCGATAATTGATGATGTTGTAACCACCGGCAGTACTGTGTATCAATTATGCCAATTACTACTTGAAGTAGGCGTGAAAAGGATTGATATTTACTGCATCTGCCGCACTCCTGAGCCCTCTGGATAAAAGCTGTGAATCGCTACTTGTACAGCAATCCAACAAAAAAGGGCTGAATTACAAATCTGACAGGAGTAGAATGGCGCTAATAACCTACAAATCTACTCAGGTATTCGTCGTGTCAAATATTACTATTACAGAAACAGCTCAAACTCACTTTGCCAATCTGCTGTCACAGCAGCCTGAAGGTACAAACATTCGTGTGTTCGTGGTAAACCCAGGCACACAAAACGCTGAGTGTGGTGTTTCTTACTGCCCAACAGATGCTATCGAAGCGTCTGACACTAAGCTTTCTTTCGACGCTTTCTCGGCATACGTTGATGAGCTAAGCCTACCATTCCTAGACGAAGCTGAGATTGACTTCGTAACTGACAAAATGGGCTCTCAACTCACGCTAAAAGCGCCAAACGCTAAAATGCGTAAAGTATCAGACGACGCAACTCTTATAGAGCGTGTTGAGTATGCAATCCAAACACAAGTGAACCCGCAGCTTGCTGGCCACGGCGGTCACGTTAGCCTAGTAGAGATCACTGAAGAAGGCGCAGCTATCGTTGCATTCGGCGGCGGTTGTAACGGTTGTTCGATGGTTGACGTAACGCTTAAAGAAGGCATCGAGAAAGAACTTCTTCAACAATTCGAAGGTGAATTGACGGCCGTTCGTGATGCCACTGAGCACGATCGCGGTGAGCACTCTTACTACTAATCATTTTACGACTAGGTACTTCATGACTAGCTACTTCACGACCAAGTACCTTACAACTAAGTGCTACTACGACTAAGCACTCATGCAGTCTTAGCCAGTAGAAAGTTAAAGATTCAATCAAAAGGTTGATGCGCAAGCATCAACCTTTTTTTATGTTTAAAACAGCAGAGCACTTCCGAACCGTCTATTTCTCGTTCAATGCCCATAATGACGGGCGCGTTACCATTTGGAGTAAGGTATTCAAGTGATCGCAATCGGTTCCTGATCCAATAATTCCAGGATATGAAAACTCGGATCTAGGAACTCAACTCTATTTCCCCTATATTAGAATGACTTTATAAGAAAGAATTCCAATGAGCTAAGGAGCGAGCGCAATGACAAAAAGGACCAAGCCAGAAATTTTGGCTCAACAAACTGTCGCTCAATCAAAACTATTCTCTATCGAGTCTCTCGATTTACGCTTTTCAAACGGTGAAGAGCGCACTTACGAACGCATGAAGCCCAGCGGTCGCAACGCAGTAATGATGGTTCCGATTACTGAACAAGGCGATATTCTGTTAGTACGTGAATACGCAGCAGGCACAGAGCGCTATGAACTCGGCTTCCCAAAAGGGCTAATTGATCCAGGTGAGCAGCCCAATGAAGCCGCCGTTCGTGAACTAAAAGAAGAGATTGGCTTCGGTGCCAACAAGCTCACTCCTCTAAAAGAAGTGATCCTTGCACCCTCTTATTTCTCTAGCAAAATGACGCTGTTTATCGCAGAAGAACTCTACCCAGAGAAACTAGAAGGTGATGAGCCAGAGCCACTAGACATTGTGCGTTGGCCACTTGCTCAAGCCGAAGAACTGTTAACGCATCTCGACTTCTGTGAGGCTCGCAGTATTACAGCCCTACTATTAGCCCTTCGTGTATTAAACAATAATTAGAACATTCAGGCTCGCTCGAAGAGTAAGAGAATATTTATGCCAATAACAAAAGATTTGTCTCACCTCCTACCCTCTATCATTGAGATTGCTCGCTCTGCAGGCCAACTCATCTTAGAGATTTACGAGAAAAAGGATTACGAAGAGTTCATCAAGAGTGATGACACTCCAGTAACCAGTGCCGATCTTGCAGCACATAAGCTGATATTAAAAAAACTCACTGAACTCACGCCTGATATTCCCGTATTATCAGAAGAAGACGCCGACATCAGCCTAGAGCAACGCTCTCAATGGGACCGCTACTGGTTGGTTGACCCATTAGATGGCACACAAGAGTTCATCGCTAGAAGTGGCGATTTCGCGACAATTATCGCCCTAATTGAACATAACAAACCGGTTATGGGTGTGGTGTATGCGCCAGTTTCGGGTGTGAGCTATTACGCTTACAGTGGTAAAGGCGCTTGGAAAATCCCTGACCTTAACGACAGCGTGAAAATCAAAACGCATCGCCACGAACTGCCAAACCAATCGATCGCAATGGCAATCAGTCGTCGACAAGACATCAATCGCATCACTAGCCACATGAGCTCTGCTTGGAATTACGATCTAGTACCACTAGGTTCTGCAGCCCTTAAAGCCTGTTTAGTAGCAGAAGGTGCTGTGGATTGTTATCTACGCTTAGGGCCAACCGGAGAATGGGATACCGCCGCAACACAGTGCATTGTTGAAGAAGCTGGCGGACGTATCTTGAATACACAGCTAGAGCCACTCTCTTACAATGAAAGAGAGACGCTTGAGAACCCGAATTTCATTGTATTAGGTGATGCTGACTTGCCTTGGTCAGAAATATTACAGGGTAAAGACTAAACCGCTTGTTCTCTGTAACGACCGATATATTCAAACAAAATGGGCACCTCACTGAGGTGCCCATTTTTATATCTCATTATTTAATTGCCAGATTGGCTAACCAACAGATACTAGCTTAGAAGTAGATACCGGACTAAAAACGTCCTTGGTAGGTAAATTGATACTTACCTTGGCTATCAGGGTTACCCAACCACTTAAGTTGGCTCTGCATCGCGGGAGGGAACTCAGCACCCGGCTTAAACCACGCTGCGGATGTGTAGCGTTGATTTGGCGTTACGCTCGCCGAGAACTCACTGTCCACTTGAACGCTCTTCTGAGCGCCTTTGGCTGCAATAGTACTGTCTTCACAAGTAATATCCGCAATCACAGGGCCAAGATCTAACGAGTCCACTGGCGAGTCGACCGCAGCACCAGACCAAGCAAACGTACCTTCGCCCGATTGGCACCAAGGCTGAGCATGAACCGCATGTTTTATCGTCAGTTCAACTTGCCCTGCAATAGAAACCGGTACTGGGATAGCAGGCGCATATTTCATCACGTTGCTGGCTGGCATTGATGCCACTAAGTTTTCCGCGTAAGCACCGCTCATGCTATACCCGACAAGCCCTTTACCTGATAAGTTCATGTCGCTGTTACGGCCAAAGCGAACCGCAAGTTCTGCTTTGGCTTGGAATAGTTTCGAGAACTGGAAGTCCCATTGTACAGAGCCGTAATTGACGCGCTGCCACGCAATATTGTTAGCGCGACCTTGCCAAACAGTGCCTTCAACGCCTTCGATATTTAAGCCACGCACTACTGGCGCATGCTTAAGAGCAAAAGAAGCCGGTAAGTGCAGGAGTAAACTTACCGAGAAAAAAACGATAAAGATGCTACTGAATAGCAGGCCATATTTAAAAGATATACCGCGTTTCACATTAACCTCGTTTAAACTGTAGTCGGTTGACGTCAATAACCCCAGGGCTATCAGAGCGATCAATATCCATAAATTCGACCTCAACACCCTGCTTTTCTTTCAGGTATGTCAGCCAGTCAACGAACTTATTAAATGGCACAGGCTTAATCCAAACTTGCAGCATCTCACCGCGTGGTTGTACGCGTATCAGCTCGATGTTAAAACGGCGCATAGAAGCAGGCACAGATTGGTTTAAAGGCTGACTAGCACTAATGCCACCGCTGCCTCTTAGTTCAACTACTTGATTGGCTTTGTCCGTTACCCAAGCCAGAAGTTGCTTCTCACTTTGAATACGACTTTGTGCCAGTTCAGCTCGCTGACTGAGTGGCTGTAGTAGCCCCCAATAAACAATACCCAACACGAGTAAAATAGAACAACCAATAACTAATCGTTGCTCCCTTTGACTTATTGAAGTCCACCACGCTTGGAGTGGTTCAATCATATTTCTCATCACTGCTCTCCTTGCGTTAGTTACTGACGGGGTTTAAGGGTAAAACTACCAAATACGGCATCGCCATTACGATTCAATGGCCCTTGTTCCACGGCAAACTTCTCTTCGAGTTTCCCTCTGGCGGTCTCGAAATGTTGAAAATCGGAACTTTTAGCCTGTAGTCGAACCTCAGAACGGTTACCGTCGTAGCGAATAGTTTCAACTTCAATCGATTTCACTTGCCCTAGGGTTTCTGGCAGTAATGCTAGCCATCCAAGTAAGGAATCACCCTCGCCTGAACCTCCGTATTTCTTGGCTTCATCGTTCATCTGACGCTTGAGGTAACTCACGGTCGGAATACGTTGTTTGTCAGGCAGCACCGCTCTAAAAATACGTTCACTCTCCATGCGGTAGGCTTGTGCCTGCGCTTCATATTGCTGAACCTTCAACACTTGTTGAGTCACAATTACCGCAACCAGCAAGCAAGCAGCAACCGCCACTTTTTGCCAAACACGCCAATATTTACTGAATGAAGATTTGGTTTTAAAAGTGCCAGTCAGTAAATTCACGCCGCTTGTGATCGCTTGTTGGCTCAATAAAGCCATCACCAACTCTGCAGGTTTAGCATGCCATTCCATACCACTGTTCTGCTGAACGTCATCGCTCGGCAATGAGGTATAGCTAAAAATTTTAGTTGGTTCTTCCTGCTCATCAGCGACAATCCAGTCACTTTTCAGGAACATCGGTAACCATGCTTCACTGATCGATACCGCTTGATAGTTCCCTTGACGTTGAGAGTTACCTTTACGCAATAGCCAATGTTGGTCGATCTGTAGCGCACTGACGCCTTGTTCTTCCAAAGGCACGGCTAGCGTATCTGGCAATACCTTACGAAAGATAATATTGGCTTCGCGAAACTTGTCTAAAGCTTGCTTTAACCACTCACGTTCAACACCGCACACTGTGGCATGAGTGGAATCTTTATCTAAAATGGTTAAGTGCAAGTCTTCGATATCTTGTGCCACTTCGTCTTCTAATAAAAACGGCAGCATAGAATCAAATTGGCGAGCAGCACCTTTCGGGATCTCAACACGCTTAATTAAGCACTCATTTCCCGGCAATAAAGCGATACAACTGCGCTTTTCAGCGTAAGGCGTTAACTCACTAAGCTGTTCCCAGCGAGACAGTTCACCACTTGCTATCACTTCTTGTTGGCTTGTCGACCAAACTAACCACTGCACTGGGCTTTGTGGTTCGTTACTCAGTCGAACGGTCAGAAACTCGCTCACTGATTCCTCCAAAACGACGGCGTACTACCGTCACTGTTTCTCGATTACTACTATAGAAAAGCGTCCGTATACGTACACGTGACTGCTCAACTAATACCTCTGCATCTAGCTCAAAATAGGCGCTATCTACAGTTAAATATGCTTTCGCTTTTTTACTGACTTCGGCACTCACGCCAACAATGGCGGATTCAGCCATAAATGCGTCGACCGTATCCCAACCATCAAATGGGCGTTTATCTATCAGCTGTTTAGCATCCGATTCACTTAAGCCCGGCGCGAACATTGCTTCCAATAAAGGCGCTTGATTTTCCGTGAGTGTATTCACATTCAATCGGAAGTCATCGGTGGGTAAAGCGCAAACCAAAGGGCGAACCTTATTCATCACCTCACCGGTAACCTGATACACCGCTCGTAGCTCCGATTCATCTGCCATTAAACCATTGGCCGCAAGATACGATGGCTTCATCGCTTCATAGGTGCTGTCTTCTACGCCAGACGAAGAGGTGGTTCGGGTATCAGCATCAACAAACTCCCAGCTTGAATTCGCGATAACTTCAGCCTGATAAGGCTCAATGTCTTGGTTTTCCAACAAGGTTTGCCACACCGTGACTAAATAAGGTGTTTGGTTACTTGAAGTCGTCGCAACCCCAGCTAAAGCATTGAGATTAAAACAAGCCTGTGCATCCACGATACGGCCTTTGACTTGACCATAATCCAATGGGTATACCTGTTCCTCTAACGCCCATGGTTGGCTTAGGTTTACGGTATCACTGTCTTTGTAGCTTTGCCTAATGCCGTCTTGCACGAGCGCTTCAACACCAATGCTATACCAGTAAGCCTGTTGATAATTTAACTGGTTACCAACACGTTTGAATTGAGTAAACAAACGCTCAGACATGCTGCCCGCGATGGTTGCCATGATCGCCAGTAGCATCAGGATCACGATCAGTGCCACACCCCGCTGCTTACGCCCTAAGGCAGAGCTTCTCTTAGTAAGGCGATTGATTCGATTAGCCATTATTCCCCTCACTATTTGAAGAGTCATCAGCGTCATCGGCTTGGTCTAACGTACCACTTGGCGTGAGATAAACACGTTCTATCTCACCATAATCTTTCAAGGTCAGCTTTAGTCGTACAGCTTTAGGCAATGATTTATCGGTTTGCCACTCTTTACCCCAACGACTGCCGTCATAAAACTCAAATTCCAAGCTTTCGACATCATCAAGCAGAGGAGTAATTACGCCTTGCTGGCCTGCTGGTGTATCGGGATAGCGCCACCACACTCGCTCAAGCGTTTCTTCTTTGATGCGGTAACCCACTTTCGTCACCTCACCTCGAGGAAACTGCTGTTGCGGGTTATGCCAACCAAGGCGAGTAAACATGATGCCAATACTATCGGAATCCAGTAAATACTCTTTCATTAAAATCAGCTTAGATGATGCTTCTTCACCATTGGTGCGAAACTGTCTCGCTGCCATCTGACGAAAATCATTATCTAAAATGACCAAACTACGTTGCAATTGATTCAAGCGTGCACTGCGTTCGATTGAGATCTCATTACTTCTCTGAACCTGGTTTACAACTTGATAGGCCGCCATACTTAACGTGGCAAAAATAGCGATCGAGACTAAGACTTCGATTAAGGTGAAGCCTCTCCCTTTTGAAGGTAAACCTTGTTTGAAGGGCATACAGTTAGAGAAAGCCTTAGTTGACGCCATACTTTTACTTAGCGACCCGTTTTTACTGAGCGGCTTGCTCTTATTTAGCGATCCATTCTTACTTAACGACATGCTTTTATTTAACGACATGCTCTTATTTAACAACATAACTGCGCACCGTCACTACTGGAGAAGATTTTTTACTGGTTGCCGCGCTCACATCAAATGCCTTTAACGAGTCTCCGCTGGTATCGATTGGAGTTACCTTCCAGAACCACTCTCTTCCTGCCAACTCTTGCGTGCCCTGTGCTTTTTTTAGCTTCTCAGGATGCAGCATGACTAAGGCCATTTGATTATCAACGACCATCGCCGCGAAGGTTTTTTCTTCTAAATAGCTGAGTGTATTGATGTGCTGAGTAACAGCACGAATCACACTGATCGCCGCCGTCGCAAAAATAGCAAGAGCAACCAATACCTCAAGCAGAGTCATTCCTCGAGAACCAAGAGTCATACCACGAGAGTGACAAGAAGAAAGTTTATTCCTCTTCATCTTCTTCTCCTGGCTCTAACAATCGAATCACACCATTATCCAACACTCGAATGCGCCAACCATCTTGTATTGTGTCACCCGTATTTGGATAAAAAGAGAGGATAAATGGCGTCATTTCGGCACTCGACATGATGTAGATCTGCGGTGGTTTAGGCTTCTTTTCTTCTTCAAGATCAGCAAACATATCTTCATCAAACAAGCTTCCTGGATTAAACAACCTATCGTCGTCTTCCCATGCTCCACCGCCTAACGTCAATGACAGCGCGAGTTCTTCTGGTAATTCTGTTGAAGAGGGGATCTTTTCGAAATCAGTTTCTTGCCAACCATCAGACTTCAAAGTCATCAAAACGTAAGTCGATTTCTTTTCATCAATGCGAACACCAAAATCCAATCCACTCAAAATAGCTTCTTCATTGAGTAGCTGAATTCGTTGATAAAAACTTTGAGCGTATTTTTTAGCGACATCTTTACTATTGGTAGGGATGGTCGCAATCACCGCAACCGCCGTTACTGACAGTAGTACCAACACCAACAGAATCTCAATCAAGGTGAAACCTGGCTGTTTTTGCTTAGTTTTCACCTTGTAGACTCCATCTGTTTACGTCCTACCATCAAATAACGACATCAAGCGGCATCAATCGAAAATAACGTATCAAGTAACAACAATGCATCAAACAACAATAAGCCGAAGCTTATTGAAAGTCTTGCATGTTCCAGTTGCCGATATCTGCAGCAATACCTTCACCACCTTCTTGGCCATCAGCACCAAGCGTGAAGATATCGATAGTACCGTTGTCGCCTGGGCTTAGGTATTGGTACTCGTTACCCCATGGGTCGTTAGGCAGACGCTTGATGTAGCCACCGTCACGGTAGTTACGAGGCTCTGGGCTGCTTGGCTTTGTTACCAATCCATCAAGGCCTTGATCCGTTGTCGGATAAACGCTGTTATCCAGTTTGTACATATCTAGCGCGTTCTCTAGCGCCACGATATCAGTGATGGCTTTTTGTTGGTCAGCTTTCTCTTTGTTACCCAATAGGTTTGGAACAACAAAGCTCGCCAAAACGCCAAGGATAACCACAACAACCATGACTTCTAATAAGGTAAAGCCTGACTGTTTCTTCATTTTATTTTTCATTATTTTCTCCAAATTACAGACAACGAGTTGAAGGTAATGATGTCCTTCGTCTCGATAATCCAAAAACTAACGTCCTATGAGCGACTGATTAACCGCTCATCAAATTATTCATTTCAAGCATCGGCATCAGCGTCGCCATCACAATGAACAGCACTAAGCCTGCCATCAAAGCGATAAGGGCTGGGGTAAAAATGCCTAAGGCGATGTTAACGGTCGACTCAAAACTTTGGTCTTGGTTATCAGCCGCTCTTGTCAGCATCTGCTCCAACTGGCCACTCTGCTCACCACTGGCGATCATATGCAGCATCATCGGCGGAAAAAGCTTGGTTTGATCGAGCGCTTTGCGCAGGCTTGCCCCTTCTCTAACGCTATCTGATGCCTGCAGTACTTGTTGTTTCACGTGATGATTCGACATCACATCTACCGCGACCTTCATCCCTTCAAGGATAGGAATCGCACTAGAGGTACAGATAGAGAGTGTTCGTGCAAAACGAGAGGTATTGATCCCTTTCGCTATCTTGCCGATCAGCGGAATACTCAATAATTTGCGATCCCAACTCATGCGAACGCCCGGTTTTTTCAGCGCGGTCTTAACCAGAACAATCACACCAATGGTCAACAACAGTAATTGGATGCCCCAATTCTGGATAAATTCACTCGATGCTAATAAAAATTGTGTCGATTGAGGAAGTTCTTGGCCCATCTGAATAATCGGCTCAACGATCTTAGGTACAACCGTTGCTAATAGGAAAGAGACTATCGTTACTGCAAACACCACCAACACGATTGGGTAGATCATCGCTTGCAGTAACTTAGAGCGCATCTTTTGACGATTTTCGGCGTAGTCCGCTAAGCGCTCCAATACCGCATCTAAGTGCCCTGATTTCTCACCTGCAGCCACCATCGCTCTGAACAACTCATCGAAGATATGTGGAAAATCAGACAAGCTGTCGGCTAACGAGTAACCTTCAGTAACCTTAGAACGTACTGCCAATAACATGGTGCGAATACGTGGCTTTTCGGATTGTTCAGCCACCGCTTTCAAGCATTCTTCCAACGGCATACCAGATTGAACAAGCGTTGATATTTGACGAGTAATCAAAGCAAGATCAGGGGTGCTGATTCCACGCTTAAAACTGGTCGAGGCTTGAGTGCCTTTCGCATGCTTCGCCTTCGCTTCGGTCATCTCAACCGGCATTAAGCCTTGTTCTTTTAAGCGTTGGCGGGCCTGACGAGCGTTATCCGCTTCGATAGAACCCTTTTTGCTCTTACCTTTAGCATCCAGCGCTTTGTATTCAAATGCCGCCATACTAGACTTCCTTGGTCACACGCATCACTTCTTCTAGGGATGTTATCCCTTTCAGAACTTTGCTTAAGCCATCATCTCGAATACTTGGGGTTGTGCTACGAATGGCCTTCTCAATAGCCTGTTCACCCGCTTCACTATGAATCAGTTCTTGTACTGAATCATCAATCATCAGCAGCTCATGAATACCGGTACGGCCTCTGTATCCCTTATGGCCACACTCCTCACAACCTTTAGCCTGGTAAAGCGTCAGACTTTCTTTTTTCTTCAACCCGAACAGCTTTTTCTGCTCTTTGTCTGCTTCATAAGGTTCTTTACAGCCGTTACACAGAGTACGAACCAAGCGCTGAGCCAAAACACCCAACAATGAAGAAGAAATCAAGAAAGGTTCAATACCCATATCGCGCAAGCGCGTGATCGCGCCGATTGCAGTATTGGTGTGAAGGGTCGACATAACTAAGTGGCCGGTCAAAGAGGCTTGTACCGCAATCTCTGCGGTTTCCAAATCTCGGATTTCACCAATCATAACGACATCAGGATCTTGGCGAAGAATGGCACGCAAGCCACGCGCAAAGGTCATATCAACCTTAGGGTTCACTTGTGTTTGGCCAATACCATCGATATCGAATTCAATTGGATCTTCAACCGTCAGGATGTTGCGTTCGTTACTGTTGAGTTCTTGCAGGCCAGCATACAAGGTCGTGGATTTACCAGAACCCGTAGGGCCGGTAACCAGGATAATGCCGTGTGGGCGCTGAATCAGCTTACGGAAGTTTTCGTGGTTCTCTGCTGTCATACCTAAACTGTGCAAGTCTAGACGAGTCGCGTTTTTGTCCAACAGACGCATTACGACACGCTCACCATGCGAAGAAGGCATGGTTGAAACACGAACATCAACCGCTCGGCCACCAATACGCAAAGAAATACGGCCATCTTGTGGCACGCGTTTTTCCGCGATATCCAATTTAGCCATAACCTTTACACGAGAAACCAACAGCGGAGCCAATTTACGGCTTGGCGCTAGAACATCACGCAGTACACCATCAACTCGGAAACGGATACAGAGTGACTTTTCAAAGGTTTCGATATGTATATCCGAAGCACCCTCTTTGATCGCCTCTCCCAACATCGCATTGATTAACTTGATGATCGGGGCATCGTCTTCCGATTCGAGTAGATCTTCATCTTGGGGCAGTTCTTCTGCCAATGAGAAGAAATCATCACTGTCTGCACCGATGTCTTCCATTAACTGACGCGCTTCAGACGAATCACGCTGATAAGCATCGGTCAGTTTTTTATCAAACTCATCGAGAGTAATCGCTTGTGGCGTGAAACCATTTTTGACCACGCGGCTTACTTCAATGATCGCCGCCGATTTCAGTGGCTCAACATAATAAAGTATCGGTGCGCGCTCTGGATGTTGATATTCCAACACCATCTTATAGCGATTCGCAAAGCTAAACGGCAAGCGCTGATAAGTACGTGCCGCCCCTACCAATTCAGCCATTATTCTTGTTCCATTTGATCGATGAAGGCTTGAATTTCAGCCGGGTGATTCATGTCAGCACCAAATTTAGGCAATACCGGGATGTTATCGTCATCCATCAGTTTCAGGCCTTGTTCTGACTTATACAGCTGCTCAGCACGGATGAAGTTGTATTTACGCTGGGTGATACCATCAGCTGTCATGCCATCACGAATGATGGTTGGTTTGATGAAGACCATTAAGTTCTTTTTCTCAACCTGTGTACTGGTTGATTTAAACAGGAAACCAAGAAATGGAATATCACCCAAGAATGGGACCTTAGATTCACTTTCCAAAGCACGCTCATCAATCAAACCACCCAACACTAACATCTGACCGTCTTCAATGATCACTGACGTGTTCAGTTGACGCTTGGCAAAGCGAACATCAACTGCGCCATTCGCACCCAATACATTCGACACTTCTTGTTCAATATTCAGCTGTACCGAGTTACCTTCATTGATTTGTGGTACCACTTTTAGCTTGATGCCCACTTCTTTACGTTCAACCGTTTGGAATGGGTTATCGTTACTTGAGCCCGCAGTAGAACCAGTTAAAACCGGAACCTCTTCACCCACAATGAATGACGCTTCGCCGTTGTCCATTACCGTAATACTTGGAGACGATAGGATATTTGAATTTGAATCAGTCGAAACAGCACTAATAAGAGCGGTCCAGTCCCCCATAACAAGAGGTAATGCTGCACCATTCAAGCCACCTAAAGCAGAAGCTAATGTACTGTAGTCACCTTCTTCAGTAGTCGTTTCGTTGCGTAAAAAATTATTATCTGAATCATAAACAGCTGTAGTTGAAGTAGTATCTTTAGCCTCTTCAAGACCAACCATTACTTCACCAATTTTTGGCCCACCATTCGAAAATTGAATTGCTCCGCCGTGCTCTAAAGAACCCCATTGCACACCAAGGTTAATACCGTCACCCTCTGCCATCTCGACAATTAGGGCTTCAATCAAGACTTGAGCACGACGAATATCCAACTGTGCGATCACGTCTTGCAGCGCATTCATGATGTCCGGTTGTGCAGTAATCACCAACGAGTTGGTATCACTGTGAGCTGAGATCATCACTTGGTTGCGTTGAGATGAGCTACCTTTAGTTGATGTTTGCTTCTCTGATTGCAGGTTGTCCGACACGCCTTTCAGCACATCGACTAAGTCTTCTGCTTTTGCGTATTTAAGGTAAATAACTTGGTTGTTGCCTTTGGTCGCCATTTCAACATCAAGCTGTTCAATCAGCCTTCTTAAACGGCTACGTACTTTAGGGTCGCCTGAGATAAGAATCGCATTGGTACGCTCATCAGCAACTAATTTAGGTTGTAGGAAGGCAGGTGTATTTTTAGCATCAGTGGTTTTACTTAATGCATCGACAATACGCACCATTTCTGCCGCAGAAGCATTCTTTAGCTCAACGACTTCGATCTCTTTATCACCCGCTTGGTCAACACGCTTGATGATTTCCGCTAAACGATTCACTACCGCAGCACGGCCAGTAATCAGAATGATATTCGCAGGATCGTAATGCACAACATTACCCGCGCCTGCATTGTCATTCAGTTGGCGAAGCAAAGGAGAAAGTTCACGTACTGAAACATTGCGAACCGTCACGACACGTGTGACAACATTGTCGCCTTTGATCGTGTCACTGTCTCCAACGACTGGAATTGCCGATGTTTTAGAATCTTTAGCCTTGATGATCTTAAGAACACCCGAGTCCATTTCGACAACCGCGTAGCCATACACTTCCAATACATTTAGGAAGAAGCTGTAATATTGCTCTTCATTGAGCACATCGTAGCTGCGTACATCGATTTTTCCGCGCACCGAAGGGTCAACGATGATCGTCTTCTCTAAGTTACGACCAACAATATTAATAAACTCTTGAATATCAGTGCCTTTAAAGCTGGCACTAAAATCACTCGCGATGGCTGCGGGTGTGCAGATTAAGCTTCCTGCCAGTAACCATGCACTTTTCTTAAACCAATGCTTCACGTATTTCTCCTACACTTTCGTCCTTCGTTAGACGCAAAGTTTTAAAATTCAATAAACACTTCATGTTGTTGTCCATCTCTCTCGACGACGAGGTTTAGCTCTGTCAGCTCTGAAATGGAACGGAATATGTTGCCCATTGCGGCTGGGTCTGTCAGGTCTTGCCCATTTAATTGAGTAGCAATATCTCCGTTTTGGAGCCCAACAGAGTTAAAAAGTTCTGAATCTTTGCCAGGGCTCACACGATAACCAATAACTTTATCGTCACGCTTCACCTGAGACAGTCGAACATATTGGAAGATTTGTTGCGGATCTTTCATTATCTTCGCTTTAATTTCATCAAGCTTCTCTTCTGCAGAAGCTGGGTTGTTGCCACGTACCGAAGAGGAGGCGCGAGGAGGCGCAGGCGCTGAGACAGCTAAACGCTTGTACTCAATCCCCTCAAGCATCAGTGTTTCATCTCGCCCTGAGTTATCAATGATCACGCGATCCACAAGCACCGCTTTTAGCTTGGCACGCGTGCCTTCTATTTCTTCGTTGATCCCGTAAGTCGCTTGTGTGCCGCGATTAGCAATCACAGCCAAGCTCAGTTTTGGGTTAGAGCTCGCTACCGCGCCCACCAAAACCAGGTTCAATCGCGTCTTAGGCGCATCTTGGATAACTTGTTGTTCAACAACAGGAGCCGTGGTTGGGTTATAGGCGCCAAACATGTTGCTCTGCTGCAAAGAAGAGATATCGAGGGTAGACTGAGGAGAGGAAGACGATGAAGCTGTTGCTTTCCAAGGCACGACGATTTGCTCGGCAGGTTCAACAAACCATGCGAGCTGTCCTAAAATCCATGCGGAAGCTGCAATCAACACGCAACAAGTAACTAGGCTTAGTTTTTGCTGAAGTACAAATCCATTCTCTAATAAGCGGCTCAACATAGGATAATGTCCTATGCGACTTTTGAGCTCTAAAAAGTTCACTTCCCTTGCCCCTTTTCATGACGACAAACGCTGCAAATCATTAAACTTTCAGCTTTTTTATTCATTCGTGCGATACCAAGCTTATTTAAGCATAAGATCCCGAACTATATCATAGCAAATCTATAAATCGGCATTACATGGCTATTTTGTAATATGACTTGAAAAAAATGCCAACCGCCTCCACTTTAAGCTTCTACTTAATGTGATAAGCATCATCAAAAACATGTTGCGCGCTGTTCATTACAGTTAAACCGCATTCATTTCTCACTTAAAAGGCACTGCCCTATATGAAAAATGCTAATGAAGCTGTCAGACTCGATAAATGGTTGTGGGCCGCTCGTTTTTACAAAACTCGGTCTATTGCTCGCAACATGGTCGATGGTGGCAAAGTCCACTATAATGGTCAGCGCAGCAAACCAAGTAAAGTTGTCGAACTTGGAGCCGTCATTACGCTGCGCCAAGGTAATGAAGAAAAAACGGTGACTATCGAGAAAATCTCGGCCCATCGTGGCGGAGCTCCGATCGCTCAAACACTCTATGAAGAAACCACTGAAAGCTTGGCAAAAAGAGAAGAGTTTGCACAACAGCGCAAGCTTAATGCTCATAGCCCAGCACCAGAACGTCGCCCAGATAAAAAGCAACGCCGTGACATCATCAAGTTCAAGACTCAATAAGCTAGAAGGAATAGCCAAATGGCAGACCCAATGTCTACAAGTAATGTTTTAAATCGCTACCTATTTGAAGACCTATCAGTACGTGGTGAATTGGTACAAATGGACGAAGCGTACCAACAGATTATTTCTAGCAAGGAATACCCAGCACCAGTACAGAAACTGCTGGGTGAGCTATTGGTTTCTACGACGCTTTTAACGGCGACCCTAAAATTTGAAGGCTCTATCACCATGCAACTGCAAGGTGATGGCCCTGTATCTCTAGCCGTTATCAATGGCGACCACGACCAAAAAATCCGTGGCGTTGCTCGCTTTGAAGGTGATATCGCTGATGACGCAGGCCTGCACGATCTTGTTGGTAAAGGCCACTTGGTTATCACCATTGATCCTAAGAAAGGTGAGCGTTACCAAGGTATCGTTGGTCTTGAGGGCGAAACTCTCGCTGACGTTCTTGAAGGTTACTTTGCTAACTCAGAACAGCTTAAGACTCGTCTATGGCTGCGCACGGGTGAACATGAAGGTAAAGCTCACGCAGCGGGTATGCTTTTACAGGTTATGCCTGATGGTACCGGGACACCTGATGACTTCGAACATCTAGAACAGTTAACGGATACGGTTAAGAACGAAGAGTTGTTCTCTCTAGAAGCGAATGAGTTGCTGTACCGTTTGTACAACCAAGAGAAAGTGCAGGTGTTTACACCACAGCCTGTTGAGTTCTTCTGTGGCTGTTCTCGTCAACGCAGTGGCGCCGCTATCATTACGGTTGCTCAAGAAGAGATTTACGACATCATCAGCACCGAAGGTAGCGTTGCTCTACACTGTGATTACTGTGGCACAAACTACTCGTTCGACAAGAACGATGTGGATGCACTGTACGCAGAAGCAGCAGATAAAGGCGACAATACGGTTCATTAATTTACAGCGTACCAAAAACACGTAATTTACCCCAAAAAGGTCAGCACTCAGCTGGCCTTTTTTGTGATCAAAACAGCGCAAACTCCGTAACATCTCGTAATAAAATCACTGCTTAATTTTAATCAATTAATAATGTTCTCGCCTCTAGCGCAAAGGTTTGCGTACAGGATAGACTAGTTAGGCCAATATGTGACGAGACGCTTAAAACCCCAAGGTTGATATGGATATTTTTTGAGCTATATCCCTGTTTCCCCCGAGTCTCGTTGCTAGCATGGTGAGCAGATAACAATAAAAAATTAATACAAAATCCCTACAAAATATCCTACAAGGAGCACCTATGACCGTTATGGAACATACTAAGGCTGCACAAATTGATCTAACTAAGCACGGACTGACTGGCGTTACCGAAGTTCTTCGTAATCCTAGCTACGAACAGTTATTCGTTGAAGAAACACTGCCAGGTCTAGAAGGCTACGAGAAAGGCGTAGTAACGGAACTAGGCGCTGTTGCGGTTGACACTGGTATCTTTACTGGCCGCTCACCAAAAGATAAGTACATTGTTAAAGATGACACAACACGCGATACCATGTGGTGGTCAGATCAAGGCAAAAATGACAACAAACCGATTACAACTGAAGTATGGAATGAGCTAAAAGAGCTTGTAACAACTCAGCTATCTGGCAAGCGCCTGTTTGTCATTGACGGTTACTGTGGTGCTAACCCAGATACGCGCTTAAGTGTACGTATTATCACGGAAGTAGCGTGGCAAGCGCACTTCGTTAAGAACATGTTCATTCGTCCAACCGACGAAGAGCTAGCAACGTTCGAACCTGACTTCGTCGTTATGAACGGTGCTAAAACAACCAACCCTAACTGGGAAAAACAAGGTCTAAACTCTGAGAATTTCGTTGCTTTCAACCTAACTGAACGCGTTCAAATCATTGGCGGTACTTGGTACGGCGGTGAGATGAAAAAAGGTATGTTCGCAATGATGAACTACCTATTGCCTCTTCAAGGTATCGCTTCAATGCACTGTAGTGCAAACGTGGGCGAGAAAGACGATGTAGCCATTTTCTTCGGCTTATCCGGCACAGGCAAAACAACGCTATCAACCGATCCTAAACGTGAGTTAATCGGTGATGACGAGCACGGTTGGGATGACGATGGTATCTTTAATTTTGAAGGTGGTTGCTACGCGAAGACGATCCGCCTGTCGAAAGAAGCAGAACCAGAAATTCACAATGCAATCCGTCGCGATGCACTGCTAGAAAACGTAACGGTTCGTGGTGATGGCTCTATCGATTTTGATGACGGTTCAAAAACAGAAAACACTCGTGTTTCTTACCCAATTCACCACATCGACAACATTGTTAAGCCAGTTTCAAAAGCCGGTCACGCTCAGAAAGTTATCTTCCTGACCGCAGATGCATTTGGTGTTCTACCACCAGTATCTAAACTGACACCAGAGCAAACTAAGTACCACTTCCTATCTGGCTTTACCGCTAAGTTAGCAGGTACAGAGCGTGGTATCACTGAGCCAACGCCAACGTTCTCTGCTGCGTTCGGTGCTGCATTCTTAACCCTTCACCCTACTCAGTACGCTGAAGTGCTTGTGAAGCGTATGGAAGCGGCTGGTGCAGAAGCTTACCTTGTGAACACGGGTTGGAATGGCACAGGCAAACGTATCTCGATTCAAGATACTCGCGGCATCATTGACGCTATCCTAGATGGATCAATCGACCAAGCGGAGATTAAGGTTATTCCTATGTTTAACCTAGAAGTACCGCTAGCGTTGCACGATGTAGATCCTGCGATTCTAGACCCACGTGATACGTACACTGACCCACTACAATGGGAAAGCAAAGCGAAAGATCTAGCAGAACGCTTCATCAACAACTTTGATAAGTACACAGATAACGCTGAAGGTAAGTCACTGGTTGCTGCAGGTCCGCAACTAGACTAGTTTCACCATCTGCTCGGGGTTGAGCGAAATGCGAAGACCCTGTTTCAAAATGATATTTTTGTAGCAAGCCCCTCTTTTGAGGGGCTTTTTTGTTGATGCTTACCCATTTTTGTTCCACTCTGTTTTAACACTAGTGAAATTTAAGGCTTTCAAGGAATGAAAAAGGTACTCATGGTGCTTGGCATTGTGCTTTCCATCATCGTTGCACTTATCGCAACGCTGCTATTAAGCTTACAAACTCAATACCGAGCTGATGTTGCTAACTTCTTTATCAAGCATACGATTGAACAACCTGTGCTCATTGAAGATATTGAGTATCAGGTGCCTTACCACATCACTTTAATGGGCGTTACCCAAAGTCAGCCAGAACAACAAACTCCTCTTTATATCGATAAGATCGATATTTGGTTCAGCCCTCACTCTGTCACTCAAGCCAAACTCGTTTTGGATTCTGTGCTGCTCAGCGGCCTTCAATTGGAAACGAATGATCTCGGCACACTCGCATCACTACTTACACAACCAAACATTCAGCTCCACCAGCTAGCCATTAATAACCTAGATTTTTCGACACAGGACTTTAATGTGCGTGGTATCGATCTCCAGATTTCAGAACCCACTTGGGGTGACAGCTATTCACTGCTGCCTTATGGAAAAACTCAACTCACCGCCACGCAACTTTACTGGCAAGGTGAAGCATTCGATAACCTTCTGATTGATCTAGACCTAAAACCCAGTGATAGCACTCTGTATGGCGCTTCATTCGACTGGCGTGGAGCGAAAATTTCCGGGCAAGCAGAGCAATACCAGAGTGATTGGTCGCTGGTGAATGTCACGGTCGATGGCTTGCGATTAAACGAAAGACAAACCAAGACCCTATTGAGCAAAGAATGGGATGTCGCAGGTATTCAGGTCAACCACATCAACAGCCTAGACATTCTACGCAGCGATGTGCAATGGCAAGATGGCCACTTAGCTGCTTTTGATGCGTCACTCGAAAATATCCAACTGCCTTTTAGATGGTGGGAGCAACAACAAGCGACGCTCTCTCTACAAGCTGAAGGCGTCATTTTGGACGATGATAGCTTCATCGACCCAAGCGTTAAGTTAAGCCTCCAACCAAACCAGATTCTGATTGAAGATTTTTATACTCAATTCTTGCAAGGCAGTATTCAGCTGAACGGAAAGATTACCCCGAGCTCCATTGAATTAGCACAGCTCGATGTTCGCGGCATAAAATGGATTACAGAAAACCAAGATAATAATTTACCCGCGGTGCGTCTAACTCCTTGGCTTAAACAGCTACAACAGGTCTCTATCAAACAACTTAACGTAGAACGCAGCCAACTCATTCAACTCGCAGAGAAGCCTTACTGGCAGGTCTCAGGACTGCATGTCGAGGGGCATCAAGTTCATCTGCTTCAAGATAGAAAGCTAGGTTTGTGGCAAGGTAAGTTGATGGCCAGTGCTAACGATGCAAGCTATCAAAACATCCTCAGCGCTCAACCTGTTATTGAAATGAACAGCGATCAGGGAAAATGGACACTAACACGCCTGTTTGCGCCACTGAAGCATGGCTATATTGAAGCAAATGCAACGCTCGATTTTAACAAAATAAGCAAACCATGGAGCTTAGACATCTCTGCCGATGGGTTGCCGATATCACTAATGTTGCAGCCATTAGAGTTACCACTCGATGCAACAGGTTATGGAGAGTTCGAGCTTCAAGCCGCTGGCTTATATGGCGATTCACTGATGCTCGGTTACTCAACCACGGGGCAACTCACCGGTAGCGTTCGTCAAGGCGTAATGACCTTTAACGATAAGCTCTCCGACACATCAAGCAATAACGTATTTGAAGTTCCGGAACTGAATGCTGATTTCGACCGCGGCCGTTTCACTCTTAAGCCAATGCACATCATTGGTGCATCTGCAGAAGAGCAAGGTTCACAAAGAGTTCAAACGTTAAATGGCGAGGTTTCAGGAGAACTCGATTTGCTAGAAACGACCAAGCACACGCTTTCTATCACCTTAACTGACCAATGCCATCAAATCTCAGGAAAGCTCAACCAAGCGAAGTATTCGGAGATTAATGACTGCCAACAAAAAAGCGCCACTCCACAGGAGTAGCGCTTTCAATCAACCGTTTCATTTGCAGTTTTTGATCCGCAGTCCAGTTTTGAACCGCAGTTTAGTTTTGAACCGCAGTTTAGTTTTGAACCGCAGTTCAACGAGCGATAAGCTATTTGCTCACGTCTGAGTCGGTTGATAATCTCTTTTTATAGTCGGGGATCAGCATATAGGTTCCCGTAAACTCAACCGCTTCCACATCACCACTGTTAATAGTCACGTGAATAATGATACGTGCCTTTCTACCTGAAGCGAGGCGATCTAAATCACCACTGATTCCGTCCAATGAAGTTGCTGCCACTGGGTTTTGCTCAACCGGATGACGATAGCGAATATTGCTGTCGGCCAATACGATATCACCGGTAAGCCCACGCTCTTTCATCAGCAACCAAGTCATTCCCCAACCCGTTAAGGTCGCTAGGGTGAAAGCTGATCCAGCAAACATAGTATTATGAGGGTTGAGATTTGGGTTCAACTGAGCACTACATTCAAACTGATAACCAGTGTATTGGTTAATCTTGATGCCCATCTTGTCACTGATCGGGATTTGATTTTCCCAGCGCTGTTGTAGCTCATTACACCATTCAGGCTTACGCAGCACATCAGCCATCGGATCGAGGTGCTTCACCATCTGCTGGTGACGAACTGGACCACGTTGGTCGTTAATTTCACCACGACGCTCAAAGTGATTCTTCTCGTAGAATGAGATCGCATCTTCTCGTGCATTACACACCAAGCGTTTGGCGCCCTCTTGGCGAGCCAATGACTCTAACGCCACTAAAATCAATGAACCCATGCCTTTACTTCGGCGAGAGTTCTTCACCGCCATATAACGGATCTGACCTTCAAGGTCTGGAGTGATGTAAAGGCGGCCAATCGCCATCGGACGACCACGACCATCGACAATCATACGATGGTGACTCATGGCATCATACTCATCACGCTCGGAACCTACCGGCATACGCCAAGGTTCACGCAGCATCTGCCAACGAAAATGGTAATACTTGTTCAGTTGATTTTCGGTGGTCGGTGTTATCAGTTTAAACATGCATATTCCTTTAAGTTTAAACCTGGAGCCAGAATGTTACTGGACCATCATTAACCAATGACACTTTCATGTCGGCTGCAAATCGGCCACGTTCCGTTGGCAATACTGATTCACATTGGTCAGAGAAATAATCGTAAAGACGCTTTGCATCTTCAGGGTTTGCTCCACGAGAAAAGCCCGCTCGGGTTCCTTTTTTTGTATCGGCTGGCAGTGTAAATTGAGAAACTACCAACACTTTACCTTCAACTTGTTTTACGTTGAGGTTCATTTTTCCGTCTTCATCTTCAAAGACACGATAAGTTGTCACTCGTTCCATCAAACGTTTGGCTTTGGCTTCGTCGTCACCTTTTTCCACGCCTAATAGAACCAATAAGCCTTGTTCAATCTCACCAACTACTTCGCCATCAACACGGACGGCAGCTTCACTTACTCTTTGAATCAGGGCTATCACTGTTGTTTCCTTGCTCTGGAATTTCATCGTTATCCAGCGAGTGTACCATTTCTTGCGAGTCACTCCACTGTTCGTGCTCACCAAGCGCGGCTGTCACTTCAGCACCCACTAACACGATTAACCAGCACAAATAAACCCAAACAAAAAGAATCGGAATCGCCGCTAAAGCACCGTAAATCAACTGGTAAGACGGAAACTGAGTAATATAAGCCGCAAAACCTTTCTTGCTTAATTCAAACAGAATGGCCGCAACCAAAGAGCCTGCAGCAGCATGAGAAAAGTGTATCTTTTTGTTTGGAACGAGAAGATATAAACCGAAGAACGCAAAGAAAGAGAGAATCAAAGGAAGCTTGCGAATCACGGTATTGAAGGCACTCGAGACGACTTCATTTTGCAGCAAGTTCAATGACGTCACGTAAGAGGTCGCGGCAATACTGGCGCCCACTAAAATTGGCCCAAGGGTTAGCACCATCCAATACATAGAGAAAGACAACACGGCCCGACGCTTTTCCGTTACACGCCAGATGTAGTTCAAGTTCTTATCAATATTGGAGATCAGCATCAGAGCTGCAATGAATAAGAACACACTGCCTACAGCGGTCATTTTTCCGGTATTGGCGACAAACTCAAGCAAAGCACCATGCACTGCATCCCCTGACGCAGGAACAAAGTTGGTAATGACAAAGTTTTGAATCACGAGACCGACATCAGCAAAGATTGAGAATGACGATAAAATCGATAGCAGAACCGTCAGCATCGGCACAATGGAAAGCAGAGTAATGTACGCTAAATAGCCCGCGTTCACGTTGACTCTATCGTGCGTCATCCGCGTAAGAAGATAGCGGGAAAACTGGATGCTTCCTGTGGCTGCCTTTTTTATCTTCAACTTGTAACTCCCTGGTAACTCGTTCATAGTCCTAGTTAATATTCCGTTGTATTAATCACAGTAAGTAAATGTTCAAAAATAGCGTAGGAAAAAGGCTTGAGAACAAGGCAGCCTTTTTTGATAAGTAGTTATTCTACAATCAAAAATTCTAACGCCGTTATCGAGCATTTTAACAAGCTAGGTTGAGCAGTTATTTACTACGATTGATATTATTTAACTATAGGAAACTAGGATGCCTTATTTAATAGTTATAGTCCTCTCTATTTTTTCTCTAACTGGATGCCAGTCCGCTTATTACTCCGCCATGGAGCAAGTGGGTTACCACAAGCGCGATATTATGGTCGATAGAGTAGAAGACGCGAAAGAGTCGCAGCAGGATGCTCAGGAAGAGTTTACCAGCGCACTTGAAGCCTTGAGTAGCCTGACGAACTTCAGTGGCGGCGACCTTGAAGACATGTACAACCAAATCAACGATAAATACCAAGACAGCGAGAAAGCCGCACAAAATGTCAGTGATCGGATTGCTGCGATTGAAGACGTGTCAGATGCGCTGTTTGCAGAGTGGCAGAGCGAGTTAGACCTCTACACCAGTGCTTCACTGCGCCGTTCGAGTGAACAAAAACTGCGAGAAACCCAATCGTCTTACAAGACCATGCTTTCAGCAATGAAACGGGCCGAGAAGAAAATGGACCCGGTACTCAACACCCTTCGCGACAATACGCTTTATCTAAAGCATAACCTCAATGCGAGTGCTGTCGGTTCGTTGCAGGGAGAATTCATGAGCTTAGAAAAAGACATTGCCTATGCAATAGAGCAGATGAATGCAGCGATAGCAGAGTCGGATAAATTCCTCGCTCAGCTCAATCAGAAGTAGCCCCTCAAAGATAAAATGACCACGCAATGAGCCCTATCATCTCTGGCGGCCCAGGAGCCGGAAAGACAACACTGATTAATGCCTTGGGTAACGCGGGTTACCCAATCTTCGCTGAATCCTCTCGCCAGTTGATAGAAGAGCAAAGCCAGCTTAAAAATGGAATTTTACCCTGGTTAGATCTGCCGGGGTTTGCTCGTTTGTGTTTAACCGTCATGATCGAGCAAAAAGAACAGGCCAAACAGCATTCGATTACGTTTCTCGATCGCGCTATTCCAGATATCTGTGGTTACTTGAATCAAGCTAACCTTGAGATTGATGAGAGCTACCGAGAAGCAAGCCAAGGCTATCACTCTCAAGCCTTCTTCTGTCGCCCTGAGGCATCTATTTACGTACAAGATGATGTGAGGCCTTATCCGCTTGAAGAAGCCTTAGAAATTCACCATGCGTTAGTCAGAGTCTATCAAGAGCTAGGTTATGAAGTAGTCGAGGTGCCATTTATGTCGGTGGAAGAACGAGTTCAATTCGTGATACATCACCTAAAGATAAAAAACTAGATATCAAAAACTAGATATCAACTCAATCGTTCATCCCTCTTGAAGATGCCGGAAGGCTCATTAACGCAGACAACGTTAAGACACCGAATCATCATACCCTTTTGCAAAACACCTTCGCTAAAAGCCATTTAGGCATCAACCATTAGACCCACAACTCTTTCGTCCCTTCCTCTTGAGGGTGACGACAAAGGTGCTTTGAATTAAGGTGCTTTAAATTAAACGCATACGCCATCATTCCCTATCGCGAGAGACGAGCGTGGTAGGGAATCTCTCAGCCTTACTATTTTCAATATATTACTTGTTTTCGATATACGACTAACGGCACAAAAAAAGCCCCGAGCAGCTGAGCTACTCGGGGCTTTCTTATTCGTTGTAACGTCTCGTTAGCTAGAAGCTAACCTGCCGACAATTAGTCTTTAGCAGGGCGAGAAGCGCGCTTACGTTCGTTTTCAGTAAGAAGTTTCTTACGGATACGTACGTTTAGTGGCGTTACTTCTACTAGTTCATCTTCATCGATAAACTCAAGAGCTTGCTCTAGAGTGTGCTTGATCGGTGGAGAAAGAACTTGTGCTTCATCAGTACCAGATGCACGAACGTTCGTTAGTTGCTTACCTTTCAGACAGTTTACTGTTAGGTCGTTTGAACGGTTGTGAATACCGATTACTTGGCCTTCGTAAACTTCATCAGCGTGCTCTGTGAATAGACGACCACGAGCTTGAAGGAAGAACAGTGCGTAAGTCAGTGCTTTACCCGTTGCGTTCGAGATTAGAACACCGTTGTTACGTTGACCAATGATACCGCCTTTGTGAGGACCGTAATGATCGAACGAGTGGTAAATAAGACCAGAACCAGACGTCATTGTAAGGAATTCAGTTTGGAAACCGATAAGACCACGAGAAGGCATCATGAAGTCCATGCGAACACGGCCTTTACCATCTGGTGCCATATCCGTTAGCTCACCCTTACGTAGACCGATGCTTTCCATGATCGCACCTTGGTGCTCTTCAACTACATCGATAGTAACCGTTTCAAACGGTTCCATTCTCTGACCATTTTCTTCTTTAATGATTACTTCTGGACGAGATACTGCAAGCTCAAAGCCTTCACGACGCATGTTTTCGATCAGGATAGAAAGGTGAAGCTCACCACGGCCTGATACGCGGAAACGGTCTGGGCTTTCAGTTTCTTCAACACGTAGTGCAACGTTATGAACCAATTCTTTTTCTAGACGCTCAAGGATGTTACGTGAAGTAACGAACTTGCCTTCTTTACCCGCGAACGGAGAAGTGTTTACTTGGAAAGTCATTGTTACTGTTGGTTCATCAACAGACAGTGGTTCCATTGCTTCAACATTGTTTACGTCACAGATAGTGTCTGAAATTTTCAGCTCACCAAGACCCGTGATTGCAATGATGTCGCCAGCGTTAGCTTGTTCTACTTCGTGACGCTCAAGACCTAGGTAACCAAGTACAGTACCTACTTTACCGTTACGTTTCTTGCCTTCAGCATTCACGATAGTTACTTGTTGGTTTGGCTTAACAGAACCACGAGTAACACGAGCAACACCGATAACACCTACGTAAGAGCTGTAATCAAGTTGAGAAACTTGCATTTGTAGTGGACCTTCAAGGTCAACTGCAGGCGCTTCTACTGTATCAACAACAGCTTGGAACAATGGTTCCATGTCTGTGCCAACTTCGCCTTCTTCCATTGTTGCCCAACCGTTTAGAGCTGAAGCGTAAACAACAGTAAAGTCTAGTTGCTCATCAGTCGCGCCTAGGTTGTCGAACAAGTCAAATACTTGGTCCATAACCCAATCAGGACGAGCACCAGGGCGGTCAATCTTGTTGATAACAACGATTGGCTTAAGGCCGTGTGCAAATGCTTTTTGTGTTACGAAACGAGTTTGAGGCATTGGGCCATCAACTGCATCAACGATCAGAAGAACTGAATCAACCATAGACATGATACGTTCAACTTCACCACCGAAGTCCGCGTGTCCTGGGGTATCTACGATGTTGATACGGTAATCATTCCAGTCAATTGCTGTGTTCTTAGCAAGGATTGTAATGCCACGCTCTTTTTCGATGTCATTCGAATCCATGACACGCTCTTCAGCTTCACCACGAGACTCAAGAGTGCCTGACTGTTGTAGTAGTTTATCAACCAAAGTCGTTTTACCGTGGTCAACGTGCGCGATGATCGCGATATTTCTTAACTTATCAATCTGTGGAGTAGACATGGATTCTCGATTCACTCATAAAAGGTAGCCGTCAATTATCTCAAAAGTTTGGATAATAACCGCTAGCTTGATTTAAAAAACGGTCAATAATATACCAGATTTTAGACAAAAACCCAGAAATATGTGATCTGAACCGGGGCTTTTTTCTCTTTTAGCGATTCATATCCGCTTAACTTTGATTCAGCACAGTATAGAAACACCCAATTCATACGATTCTAAAGGATTGTCACAAACAAGCTTCAAATCGAATCTCTCTCAAAACGACAAAAGTGGATTGACAACTTAGGCAATTCATTGCTGAATGGTATCCGATCATGACTCATCTTGGTGCACAGACAAACGATTGCACCAATTAAGTGCACGCAGAGATCATTTTGGTGCAAAAACCAAAAATAACAAAACAGAAAAACAAGTAAATCATTGAAATTAATGGAATAATTTTTTTGGCACGTTTTTGGCTATACATAAATTAGCATCGATTAATGCACTTATAGACATTAATCAATGCTGGTTTCAACCGAATCGAGCTAATACCGAATTAATAACACTGGAGGTTATCCAAGATGTCAGTAGAAAATGTACTATCCCTGATCCAAGAGAACGAAGTTAAATTTATCGACTTACGTTTTACTGATACAAAAGGTAAAGAGCAGCACATCTCTATTCCTTCTCACCAAGTTGATGCTGACTTCTTCGAAGAAGGTAAAATGTTTGACGGCTCTTCAGTAGCTGGTTGGAAAGGCATTAACGAATCTGACATGGTAATGATGCCAGACGCAGCGTCTGCTGTACTGGACCCGTTCACAGAAGACGCAACACTGAACATCCGTTGTGACATCCTTGAGCCTGCAACAATGCAAGGCTACGATCGTGACCCTCGCTCTATCGCTAAACGTTCTGAAGAATACCTACGTTCTACAGGTATCGCAGACACAGTTCTAGTTGGTCCAGAGCCAGAATTCTTCCTATTTGATGACGTTAAGTTCTCAAACGACATGTCTGGTTCTTTCTTCAAGATTGATGACGTAGAAGCAGCTTGGAACACAGGTTCTGACATCGAAGGCGGTAACAAAGGTCACCGTCCTGGCGTTAAAGGCGGTTACTTCCCAGTAGCTCCTGTAGATTCTTCTCAAGACATCCGTTCTGCAATGTGTCTAGTAATGGAAGAGATGGGTCTAGTTGTTGAAGCTCACCACCACGAAGTAGCAACTGCGGGTCAAAACGAAATCGCAACTCGCTTCAATACGCTAACAACAAAAGCTGATGAGACTCAAATCTACAAGTACGTTGTACACAACGTTGCTCACGCATTTGGTAAAACAGCGACATTCATGCCTAAGCCACTAGTTGGTGACAACGGTTCTGGTATGCACGTTCACCAATCTCTAGCAAAAGACGGCGTTAACCTGTTTGCTGGTGATAAGTACGGCGGCCTATCTGAAATGGCGCTTTACTACATCGGTGGTGTAATCAAACACGCTCGTGCAATCAACGCATTTGCTAACCCATCAACGAACTCGTACAAGCGTCTTGTACCTGGTTTTGAAGCTCCAGTAATGCTTGCTTACTCAGCACGTAACCGTTCTGCTTCTATCCGTATCCCAGTAGTACCAAGCCCGAAAGCACGTCGTATCGAGCTACGTTTTGGTGACCCAGCAGCTAACCCATACCTATGCTACTCAGCAATGCTGATGGCTGGCCTTGACGGTATCAAGAACAAGATCCACCCAGGCGAAGCTATGGATAAAGATCTATACGACCTTCCAGCAGAAGAAGCGGCTGAAATCCCAACAGTTGCTGAGTCTCTAGAAGTTGCACTTAAGGCTCTAGACGACGATCGTGAGTTCCTAACTGCAGGTGGCGTATTCTCAGATGATTTCATCGATTCTTACATCAAACTGAAATCTGACGACGTACAACGCGTGAACATGGCTACACACCCACTTGAATTTGAACTGTACTACTCAGTTTAATCTCCTGTAGAGATAAGCCATTTCTTACTGCAACCTTGTAAGAATCGCTGACTAAATATTAGGCTCGCCTCGCAGGCGGGCCTTTTTTATATACTCCCTCCCTCTGCTTCCTCGTACCATACCTTAGACAAAAGCCCTCAGAGGCTGCTGCTATAAATACAATAAAATCAATAACAAAACCAACGCCAAACGTGAAATCACCTAGCGGTGAAAAGAGGCTAAAGATATGAAAAATATACTGTTCCTGATCGGGTTAACAGTCGCTCTCTCGTGCTCTGCTCAAACGGTGTATACCTGGGTGGATGAGGATGGTGTTCTCCACTTTAGTGATACCCCTACCGACCAAGGTGCCAAGTCTCTTCGCCTGCCTGATGTACAAGCGTCAGCGCCAGCCCCTAAATTTGAGGCCTCAATGCCTGTTGACGCTGCAGCTTTATCTACAACTAAAACGGCAACGCCAGATAAAAATCAAGCAGGAACAGAAACCACAGAACGCGAGATTCCCACTCAATTAGCCCTTACCATGCTGACTCCAATTCATGATCAAACTATTCGTAGCAACCGTGGCTTAATCCCGATTCAGATAGATCTCAACCGAAAACTTGGTATAGGGGAGCAATTACAATTGATACTTGATGGCCGTCGATATGGCGCCCCACAGACCCAACCTATTTGGGAACTGAAAGGCATAGATCGAGGTACTCACACCATTGCAATTCAAGCACATAGAAGCGGCAAGCTTATTGCATCTACTAGTCCAGTCACTGTGTATTTACACCGAGCGACGATCAAGTAGGCCAATGTGTTAAAAGAGACTGAATTACTTCGATTTTTCACCTAATCTCAGCCGCTTTTAGCACCTTTAATGAATTATCTTTAGCTTCTGATTGATATGCGCCATACTTGAACTTAGCTACGCACCAATTTGGTGCAGTGAGAAAAACACCAGTTCAAGGACGAAATAGTGAATCGATCAGCGAAAAGCGACAGCATAGATACACATCACCTTTCCAGCGCCATTCTCGACAATATGGTGACTTCGACATTGATGCTCGATGAGCAACTGAATGTGCGATACGCCAACCCTGCGGCTGAACAACTCTTTTCACAAAGCGCGAGACGTATCGTTGATCACCCATTGAGTCAGCTCATCCAACATGCGTCTCTCGACTTAGCACTCTTAACTCAACCTCTACAAAGTGGCCAGAGCATTACTGATAGTGACGTTACCTTTGTGGTCGATAACCGCCCATTAATGCTTGAGGTTACGGTTAGTCCAATCTCTTGGCAGCGAGAGACCTTGCTATTGGTTGAGATGCGCAAGATAGACCAACAAAGACGGCTCAGCCAAGAGCTAAACCAACACGCCCAACAACAAGCGGCTAAGCTGCTGGTACGTGGGTTGGCGCATGAAATTAAAAACCCGTTGGGAGGTTTAAGAGGTGCGGCGCAATTGCTTGGAAAAATGCTGCCCGATCAGTCGCTCAATGAATATACCCAGATCATTATTGAGCAAGCTGACCGCTTGAGAGCCTTAGTTGATCGCCTTCTTGGTCCACAAAAGCCAGGAACAAAGTCGGAAGAAAATCTCCACCAAATACTCGAAAAAGTAAGACAACTAGTCGAGCTCGAATCGGGTTCAACACTCGCTATCGAAAGAGATTACGACCCGAGCTTACCCGCAATTTTGATGGATTCCGCCCAAGTTGAACAAGCCATGCTCAATATCGTGAGCAATGCTGCACAGATTTTAAAGACCCAAGAATCAGGGAAAATCACCATTCGCACCAGAACGGTGCATCAAGCCAACATTCATGGCCAACGACACAAGCTCGCTGCTCGTATAGAGATCAGCGATAACGGCCCCGGCATCCCTGATGAATTAAAAGACACGCTGTTTTACCCAATGGTCAGCGGACGAGAAGGTGGCACTGGATTAGGATTGTCGATATCTCAAAATTTGATCGATCAGCACAATGGGAAAATTGACGTTGAGAGCTGGCCGGGTAACACCACATTCACGATTTACTTGCCAATTTAGGTCAACAGAACCTCGCGATTAGACAGCGAGATGAAAGGCTTAACTCGGTAACACAAAGATTAAAGACATCATAAAAACAACAATGATTATCACAATAGATTTGGCTGCAAAGGAATTGAATTATGAGTAAGGGATACGTTTGGGTCGTCGATGACGACAGCTCTATCCGCTGGGTAGTAGAAAAAACACTGTCATCGGCAGATATAAAGTGCGAAACATTTGCAGACGCAGAGAGCGTATTACTTGCTCTTGAGCGCGAAACACCCGATGTTTTGGTATCTGATATTCGAATGCCCGGCATTGACGGGATTGAGCTCTTACATCAGGTTCATCAGCGCTCTCCCGACCTGCCAGTGATTATCATGACGGCACACTCGGACCTCGATGCTGCGGTAAATGCCTATCAAAAAGGGGCGTTTGAATATCTGCCTAAGCCGTTTGATATTGATGAAACATTAACTCTAGTAGAGCGAGCGATTGCGCATAGCCATGAGCAGAAACGTGAACAAGCCAGCGAAGTAACCGAAGAAACCAACGCACCGGAAATTATTGGTGAAGCGCCCGCGATGCAGGAAGTTTTCCGAGCGATTGGCCGTTTGTCTCGCTCTTCTATCTCGGTTCTTATTAACGGGGAATCGGGCACAGGCAAAGAACTTGTCGCACATGCCTTGCACCGGCACAGCCCGAGAGCTAAAAAACCCTTCATCGCTCTTAATATGGCTGCCATTCCTAAAGATTTGATTGAATCGGAGTTATTTGGCCACGAAAAAGGTGCCTTTACGGGTGCCAACAGTGTCCGTCAAGGGCGTTTTGAACAAGCTAACGGTGGCACACTGTTTTTGGATGAAATTGGTGACATGCCACTCGACATTCAAACTCGCCTATTGCGTGTACTTTCTGATGGTCAATTTTATCGCGTAGGTGGTCACTCTGCAGTTAAGGTTGATGTTCGTATCGTAGCCGCGACCCACCAAGACCTTGAACGCTTAGTACATGAAGGCGGCTTCCGTGAAGACCTTTTCCACAGACTGAATGTAATCCGCATTCATATCCCTGCACTACGTGAACGTAAACAAGATATTGAAAAGCTGACTCACCACTTTTTAGCATCAGCTGCAGAAGAATTAGGGGTTGAAGTAAAGACACTGCATTCAGAAACAATCTTGAAACTCAATCAACTGAATTGGCCAGGTAACGTACGTCAGCTTGAGAACATTTGTCGTTGGTTAACCGTAATGGCCAGCGGCAGTGAGATACTCCCTTCCGATCTGCCACCGGAGTTGCTGGAAGAGAAAGTCGTGACGACTTCAGGCTCTGGAGATAATTGGCAGCAGCTGCTCGCTAATTGGGCAAAGTCTGCGCTCGATTCCGGCGAAAAGGAGCTGCTGACTTATGCTCTGCCAGAGTTTGAACGTATATTGCTAGAAGCTGCACTCAACCATACTAATGGTCACAAACAAGATGCAGCCAAGGTTTTGGGATGGGGGAGAAACACCCTAACTCGTAAACTCAAAGAACTGTACTAGACCTTATATGACTCTCGATGCAGCTACTTTTTTAACCAAAAAAGTGTCGCTTGGTTTAAATAGTGTCGGTACAATTACAGTGCACTATTCACCAAAGTTGTAGCTAAAGATGTCTTTGAAAACACCGATTACCTTGAGAACTGCTGTGGTTCTGCCATTCGTGATGATTTTTCTGTTCACTATGAGCGTAATGGTTTTCACTCAAAAACAAAGCTACAAAGAGATGGTGAGTGATATTAGTGTACGCCAACTAACTTCACTCACTGATCACGTTCATCAAAGCCTGTCCAACTTTTTAGAAAAGCCATTTCACGCGAACCTCTCGCTCAGCCATAACATCGGCTACCACCACCTTTACCAAGCGGGAAACCTTAGCAAGGTCCAAGACTACATTTTTTATACGTTTTCAGACCATTTCACTGCTATACCTCAACTCGATGTGATCGGCTTTGGTTCTGAAGATGGTAACTATGTCGGTTTTCGTAAAGAAGCGAATAACGGCTATACCTTGATGGTACAAGACGACCGTACTAACGATCAGTTGGTCATTTACCGCGGCAGCACAATTAGCGAAGACATTCGATCGGTGATTTCAGGTTACGACCCGAGAGTCCGCCCTTGGTACACACCCGTTGCTACGCAAAAAAAGGCTGTATGGTCGCCAATTTATGCCAATGCAGATGAACGACAAGAGATCACCTTATCTGCCCTCGCCCCTATCTATGATAACAACGAATTCAAAGCCGTCGTCGTCAGCGATATTAAGATCAATACCTTCAATGCGTTTCTCAAAGAACTTAAAGATAAAACGGATGCCTCTGTTTATATCATTGATAAACAGCAACGCTTGGTCGCTCACTCGAGTGGCGGCAGCGTGGTCTCTTGGGGAACAGGGAAAACCAATAAAGGCCAACGATTACTAGCATCAGAGAGCGCTAACCCGGTAATACGTGAAAGTGCTAGCTACGTAGACCAATTTCACCTAATCGAAAATTTGGGCGTGCAGCGCTTTAGCTTTCGCCTAGACAACGAACGATACTTCAACCAGATCACCCCTTATGAAGATGAGCACGGCATCACTTGGTTTATTGGTATGTCGATCCCTGAAAGCAACCTACTCGGTGAATTACCTGAAAACCAAAGAAACAGCTGGTTGCTCGGGCTAGCGCTGAGTTGCATTGGTGTCATTGCAGGATTAATTGCCTTCAATCGCGTAACCCAACCCATCACCTCAACAGCGGATGCGGCAAAGCGTCTTGCTAAGGGCGATTGGAACACGAGTATGCCAAAGACAGGGCATATCTATGAAACCAGCATGTTGGTGGAGTCATTCAATGAAATGACCAACAACTTAAAGGCTTCCTTTCAAGCATTACAGTCTCAGCTTACCTATGACTCATTAACCAAATTATATAGCCGAGAAGGCTTTATCGACGCTGCCAAGAAAAACCCTGCAAACGAAAAAGGCACACTTTATTTAGTGGGTATTGATCGCTTCCGAGACATCAATGACAGCCTTGGTCATTACAATGGTGACCAATTGCTTATCATTGCGGCCGCTCGTTTAAGAGGTACATTGCCATCCGAGTACCTATTAGCTCGCACTGGCGGTGATGAGTTCGCCATTTACGCCCCGAACGTCATCCAAAGCGAGGAAGCTCAACTACTGACTAATCGCTTGCTTCAAACCTTTGCTTCCCCATTTTCAATGGAATCAGAAAGTGTCGTCATTAAGGTATCGATGGGAGTCGTCGGCGTATCTAACGTCCACGACATTGCGCTACTGCTGCGTAGTAGTAGCATTGCTTTGAGCAACGCAAAACAAGACAAAGCCAGTGTCAGCATTTACAGCCCTGAGATGGGTAAAGCATCAAGACATCGCACTAAGATGCTGGCGCGGATGAACCGAGCGATTGAACTTCAACAGTTCGAACCCTTCTATCAACCTATTATTGATCTAGAATCCGGATCGACCATTGGGGCTGAAGCTTTAGCACGCTGGATAGCCGATGAAGGAATAGTCTCACCACTTGAATTCATTCCTCTCGCTGAAGAGAGCGGGCTTATTTACGATATCGGCAAGCAAATTCTACATAAGTCGTGTCGAGATACTGCAATCGCGATTGAGTCAGGAAAATGGAGCAAGGACTTCTCTATTCACGTTAACCTTTCAGTCGATCAACTGAGTGAAAGTGGCTTTGTTGAACAAGTTAAAAGCACGCTACGTGACACCAAGCTACCAGCAAGCAACCTGACACTAGAGATCACTGAGTCACGCATCGTCGACAATGACCCTGCCATCATCGATAACATGCTGACGCTAAAAGCATTAGGCATCTCGATTGCAATTGATGACTTTGGTACCGGCTATTCGTCACTGGCTTATTTACACAAACTGCCATTTGATTGCTTAAAGATCGATCGCAGCTTCGTCAGCAAGCTGGAAAAAGAGAACCTAGACAGCTCGATCGTCGCGGCCATCGTTAACATCACCAAGGGTTTCAAAGTGAGCTTAGTGGCAGAAGGCGTTGAAACACAGCAACAGGCAGAACTCCTCAAGCAACTAAAATGCCCACTTGCTCAGGGGTTCTTATACGGTCGACCGGTTCCGTTTGACCAATGGCCTATCGATCTCAGCAATGCTCAACAGAATGCCAAGGTTAAACCGAATAACGAAGCCAAACAAAGCACCAAGGCCAAACAAAACACCAAAAAAAGCCTCAGCTAAATCAAACAGAAATCGAATGAGTCAGATACAAAAATGCCAGCATCATGCTGGCATTTTTTATGTTTTTTCTCGACCGAATGATTAAATCACGCGAGAGAATTGTTGTTGGCGAGCCTTAGCACGTAGGTATTTATCGAAACACATACAGATGTTACGAATCAACAGGCGGCCACGCAGAGTCACACGGATTTCTTTGTCATCGACTTCAACCAACTCATCGTTGATGAAGGTTTGCAGCAATCCTAGGTCTTCTTTGAAGTAACGATTAAAATCGACTGAAAACTCAGATTCGATCATCGTCTTATCCAACTTAAAGTTACAGATAAGCTGCTTAATCACTTCACGACGCAGTAAATCATCGCTATCAAGTGCGACGCCTTTCCAAAGTGCGTGGCGTAGGTCATTAACCTGAGCGTAGTATTTTTTCAGCTCTTTTTGGTTCTGAGCGTAAGCATCACCCACCATAGAGATAGCCGAAACGCCAAAGCCAATCAGGTCAGCTTCACCTTGGGTCGTGTAGCCTTGGAAGTTACGATGCAGGATACCTTCACGCTGAGCTACTGCTAGCTCGTCTTCTGGTAGAGCAAAGTGGTCCATACCAATGAACTGGTAGCCCGCGCCCGTTAAGGTCTCAATGGTATCTTGTAAGATAGCCATTTTTTCTTTTGCTTCTGGCAAATCTTCATCTTTAATCTTGCGCTGAGCTGCAAACAGTTGCGGCATGTGTGCATAGTTAAAGACAGAGAGACGACCTGGCTTCATCTCAAGTACTTGCTTCAGTGTTTCAGCAAACAATACTTGAGTTTGTTTTGGTAATCCGTAAATCAAATCTAGGTTGGTTGAACGGAAACCCAGGTCTTTTGCACGTTGAACCATCGCAATAATGAATTCTTCATCTTGCTCACGGTTAACTAGCTTCTGTACTTCTTTATTGAAATCTTGAACACCGATACTTAAGCGGTTAAAACCTTCGCTACGTAAGTGGTCTAGTACATCGAGTTCGATCTCGCGAGGGTCAACTTCGATACTGATTTCAGCATCCGCTGTGAAGTTAAATTCATCACGCAGAATCATCATCAAACGAGTGATTTGTACTTTCGTTAGGAATGTCGGGGTACCGCCACCGAAGTGCAGTTGAGTTACCTCACGACCATTCAACAAAGAAGCGCGTTGACGAATTTCATGCTCAATCACATCAAGGTACTCATCCGCTTTGTGCGAGTGACGAGTAATTACCTTGTTACAACCACAGTAGTAACAAAGCTTGTGACAGAACGGGATATGCACATAAAGAGAGAGTGGACGCTCTGGATATTGCGTACACGCCATGTCGTAATCAGCGACGGTAAACGCTTCATGGAACTCCAACGCAGTTGGGTATGAAGTGTAACGAGGTCCCGAATAGTTGTACTTGTTTAAGATTTCTTGATCCCAAACGATTTGCTGATTCGTTGTTACTGGCTTGCTCGACATAGCGGTAATTCCAATTTAGATCCGCGAGAACCTAAGGTCTCTCAAATCATTTTACATACATTAAAATATAGACGGGTTATTTTGCCACACGACCTGTAAGGTCGTTTCAAGACAAAATCTTTTTTTCAGAGAAAAACTCAGAACTGCTAGCTTGATCACTAACAATGCACCGAAATAAAGAGGCGCAAAAGGTAAGAAGGCTCATTTAACACTATCTGCGAAGATAAGGTACATTAAAAACAGTACACCTTAAAGACGGTAAATCTTAAAGCGATATGTTTAAAAACACCGTGTGTTAAACAAGCCTCTATTATCTAAAAGTCTCAGTGATTAGATCATCTGAATGTTGATTTGGTTGTTGAGAGGTTTAACCTTCTCCTGCAACCGTTTCAAATCTTCGATAACCGAATCATTCAAGCGAGTCTCTGCCTTATGGCGTGTGAGATTCTGCTGCATGCGTTCTTTCTTCGTCAGTTCTTGCCTTGCATCTCCGCGAGCCATATCTTTTACGATATGGTACAGCTCGGAAAGAGCAGGGTATTCAGAATCAAAATCGACACGCTCATCACCCTGAACATTATCCATAATGATACACACTCGGATACTGATCTCAGGTAAGTCACACTGCCCTTGAATGCCCGCTAGACACAAGGTATTTACGTTTTCGTAAATCGTTGCGTTGCGCTTTTCAATAGCAAGTGCTTGATGCTGCTTTTGCAACTCCGTCTGCTTCTTCACTTGAAGTAGAAGGTAACCTGCATAAGAGCCCAAGCCGAGAATGATAATTCCGCCAGCAATTGCTAATAAGGTTACATTCATTGGCTCTTAACCTTTAAAGCTGTCTAAATCGAAGTCTTCGAACTGAGATAGCAAGTCTTCATCAGAGCTTGCTTTCTTCTTCTTCGCTACAACAGGAGCTTCTTCGAAGATCTCTTCTTCATCGTCTTCTGGCTCTAGCAGACCCAAGCGGCCCATTAGGTGTTCGATACGATCAAGTTTTTCATCAACAAACTTCTGTAGACCTGCACCTAGGTTTTCACCATTTTCGATACGATCTATTAGCGTGTTCAGTTGAGCATCATTCTCAAGCATCTCTAACTCTTGTTCGTTAGATAGCTTGCGCTCTTGTTTGGTCGATTTCTTCGCTGGTTCAACAATCAGCGGGATCTTTTTCTTGCTGCCTAAACGAGGGTCGCGAGCTAGTGCAGCTTTACGCTGTTTTGCTTCGCTACCATCTGAGTGACGGCTGCCAGACTTAAGGCCTTTGCGCTTTTTAACACGCTTACGTTCACGACCTTCAACATCAGATTCACTACGGTTACGAGTAACGATAGGTTCAGGAGCGCCAAGTGCTCCCGGTTTTCTTGATTTCTTACTACGGCCCATTACTGCACTTTCCTCAGTAAAATTACATCATTTCCAAAAAATTCTAGTTCGAGCTTATCCCGCTCTGCCAAAAACTGGAATGTTTGACGACTAAAGAAGACAACATGAGTCGGGTCATTCTTGTAGTGCCAACCAGCAAACGCGTCTACGTCTATTACTAGCTTAGTCATAAGACCAATCCAGCCCTTGGGTTTAACTAAATTCAACCATTGCTGCCACACTTTGTCTGGGTGATAAAGATGCTCTATCACCTCCGTGGCAGTCATAAAGTCATACGTTCTTTCCAACACAGAAGTATCTGGGTGGTAATAGATATCGTACAACTCCATGGTGTGTCCGGCTTCTTCTAACATAATAGATAGCGTAGGGCCTGGGCCACAACCAAAATCCAACCCTTGTGAGCTAGATGAAATTTTGTCTGTTAGTGGATCTGCGATGCGAGATAAAAAACGGCGATAGCCTGCATCACTAGGATCGTTCTCATGGAGATCATAGTGCGCTTTCTCTTCTTTTGCTTCTAACCTTTGTTCAGGTTTAACAAATACCAGTTCACATTGCTGACACTGCAGATAGGCTCTGCGTTTGTCTTCAAAATAGTGATTCACGCCTTGGTGATGGCATAAGGGACAAGTATACATAGCACATCCTTAAACAGGGATGCGAAACATACCAGAAACTGAGTTTATAGTGGAGGGGTATTGGGTGTTTTTTCATCAAATCAATAAAAAAAGCGATAGGAAAACCTATCGCTCTCTAAATCTGCCTATATCGGCCAAAATTTGCATACTCAACTTGGTACACAAATCTCCATTTGTTATTGGTGCTTTCCATGCCAAATTTATTTGTTGTTCATCGTCCTGATGAGTTTTGGCTATCCTTTTCTAACACCTTGTTGCTGGGCTGTCCTAGCCTGATCCATTTCTGTCTATACCGTTAGACTAGATGACCATCCATATCTAAGTCAGCTCCTAGCTGATGGCCGATACTTTACCCGGTTACAAAAAGACTACAAGAGTTCAAGCTCACACTTTTGTACACAAATCGATCACACATAGATAAATTAGACATCAGAACAAAACATATTAATAAAACCAATACAAAAGAAAACGCCCCGATCATTTCTGATCGGGGCGTCTCTTCAATCTCGCTCGAACGTACATTTCATTGCTCTGGCTAAGAACAAGAAACCGACATATTAGTGTAAACCACCAACGTACTTCGATAAGGTATCAATATCTGCGTCTGTTAACTTTTTAGCTACATCACGCATCATCGCATTCATGTCGTTATTACGACTACCATCGCGGAATTTCTCAAGTTGAGCCTTGATGTAATCTGCGTGTTGGCCTGAAATTTTAGGGAAACCAGAAAGCTCGGTACCGTTACCACGTGGGCCATGACAAGCAGTACATGCTGTTACGCCACGCTCTGCATCACCCGCTGTGTAAAGAACCTTACCTTCATCTACAACATTTTCAGGAGTAGAGTTACTAGAGATAGGTAGAGAGGCGTAGTATGCCGCTAGATCAGCCATATCTTCTTCAGATAAAGACATCGCCATCGCACCCATTACAGGTTCATTACGACCTTGCTTACCACCACTAGTCATACCGAGTTTAAGCTCTTTTAACTGCTTATCTAGGTACTTCTCATGTTGACCAGCCAGTTTAGGGTACTGCGTGATCAGACTGTTGCCGTCAGCACCGTGGCAGGCAACACATGTTTGTGATTTGGCTTTACCAGCTTCAATACTACCTTGAGCCCATACTGAGCAGCTGGCTAAAAGACTCAAAATTAGCGCTAATTTCTTCATGACATTCCATTATAATTATCAAGCTTCCAGTACCACTCTATGTTGCCACTCATGGTACAATAGGCGACCTTATGCCGAGCACGGTTATTTTACACAAATTCACAAAAAAGTAATCAATCGACTACACAAAGTCGAGATGGAGTTAACAGTGAGCGTAAAAATTCATTATCAAAACACGCATTTCATTACCAGTGCACCTGATATTCGTCATTTACCAGAAGACGAAGGGATCGAAATTGCGTTTGCAGGACGCTCCAATGCTGGTAAATCTAGCGCGCTAAATCGCGTTACAAACCAAAAAGGCTTGGCGAAAACCAGTAAAACACCAGGTCGAACTCAGCTAATTAACCTATTTAAGGTAACGGACGGTTGTCATATCGTCGATTTACCTGGATATGGCTTTGCTCAAGTCCCTCTTGAGCTGAAGAAAAAATGGCAGAAGTCGCTAGGTGAATACCTACAGCGACGCGAAAGCTTGAAAGGTTTAGTGGTATTGATGGATATCCGTCACCCAATGAAAGACCTTGACCAACAAATGATCTACTGGGCTATCGATAGCCGCATCCCAGTGCAAGTTTTGTTAACAAAAGCAGACAAACTGAAAAGTGGCGCTCGTAAAGCGCAACTACTGAAAATCCGTAACGATGCAAAATCTTTCGGTGGCGATGTCGCGGTTGATGTCTTCTCTTCAATGAAAGGCATCGGCGTTGATCAACTGCGTGCCAAGATGGATGAGTGGTTTGCCCCAGCTTTTGCTGATCAGATCATTGATGAGCTAGCGGACGAAGAACAAAACGACGCAGAGTAGTTCTTCTATCTATATCGTTATAGGTTAAAGCGCTGCCAACAAGCGATTTAGCCTTATCAATACCCCGCCTTATATAGGTGGGGTATTTTTTTGCCCACAAATTAGTGAGTTAAACCTAAATCTTGAGAATTAAAGACAATATTAATCAGTTAGAAACGAGAGAAGTGAACCATACTAAAAGACACATCTAAATAAACAGAACAATGAGAAAGGAATGCTCATGTGGAAAAAACCCTTGGCGACCATCGCGCTTATATTGATCTCATTTTCCGGTGTAGCATCTGAATCGGAACAACCCAAGACCGAGGCCGCTCTGGTCAATGTTGATATGACCTTAGATCTCGACGGCATGGAGAAGTACGCTCAGGAGGCAAGTGAATCTCTCGAGGCGATATCACAATCGTTGCAAGCTATCGTCAACAACCCCAATCTCAGCGATGATCAGCAGCAAGCATTGAATCAAACCGTTGAGAGCATTAATAAGCTCGCTAGTTCAACCAAAACATCCCTCAACCAACTGCCGCAAGCCTTAGACAATTCTCGAATCGCCTTTAAGAAAACCAGTCAATTGCTGCTAGATGACATACAAACCAAAATCATTATTGCGTTGGCAGCCGTTATCGCCGTCATTATTATCGCTCTGACCGCTATCTACCTACTTATCTTAAAGCCTATGCAGCAAACGTTGGTGAAAGCGACCCACAATATCTCTTCTATGGCGCAATCCATCCAAATCACCGCCGAAGCTCTGAAATTCAGTACTGAGAAACAACAAGAAATTATGAGCCACATTGAACATTCACCACCTCAATGCACTGATAAATAAGGCGCGAGCTATCAATCCTTTTTAGGCAACTTGTAAAATAAAAGTTATTTCAACCGATAAAACAATCAACTTTCGGATGAATTAAAATTACCAATTGCTGATTGAATTCCAGATTTAGGAAAAATTACGTAATTGAGGGGGATTTTGAACGATGTAAGAAAAGGCTCTAAAAACAAGCGGAACAATAGGAGAATTATAGGTTGGAAATATTTTTCTTTCGCACAAGAAAAAACGCCCCAGTCAAATACTGACTGGGGCGGCTGAATCAGCCTAATCCAATAACGTGAAACAAAAGGTCTGAAAGATAGAACATCTTACCTCTGTACCCTACAAGATTTAATGTACAACAATTACTCAGAAATGAAAACCATTTTTGTAATTTTTTTTCATGAATGTTTTATTAAAACACGCAAATAAATTTTCCGGCTCAACTTTATTTTAGACAAAAAAAAGCCAGTGTTTGTGCACTGGCTCATACTAATTTACTCAATAAGGTCAAAAACTGATTAGTGGGCTTGATCCCAGTTGTCACCGTGGCCAGCTTCCGCGACTAATGGTACTGCTAGATCAGCCGCTGACTCCATCAATTGTTGTACTTTACTTTCAATTTCGGCTAAAGATGACTCTTGGACTTCAAATACCAATTCATCGTGTACTTGCATCAATAACTTCACACGACCATCACCTTCCGCTCGAATCCACTCATCAACCAACAACATCGCTTTCTTGATAATGTCAGCCGCTGTACCTTGCATTGGCGCATTGATCGCCGCACGTTCAGCTGCTTTACGACGCATGCCATTACGAGATTGAATCTCTGGTAAATGTAGACGACGACCGTAAATGGTTTCAACAAAGCCTTGCTCTGAAGCTGTGCTACGTGTGTCTTCCATATACTGCATCACGCCAGGGTAGCGTTCAAAGTAAGTGTCCATATAATGTTGTGCTTCACCACGAGGAATACCAAGCTGCTTAGCCAAGCCGAACGCACTCATGCCATAGATAAGACCAAAGTTAACCGCTTTCGCACGACGACGTTGTTCAGTAGTTACCTGATCAATATCAACACCGATAATCTCAGCAGCAGTTGCTGCGTGAATATCTTTACCTTGTTGGAACGCTTCCAGTAACGCTTTGTCACCCGATAGGTGCGCCATGATACGCAATTCAATTTGCGAGTAATCGACTGCGAGAATCTTCCAACCGTGTTGTGCAACGAATGCTTGGCGGATACGACGACCTTCTTCATTACGAATTGGGATGTTTTGTAGGTTTGGATCGGTCGAAGACAAACGGCCCGTCGCGGTCACTGCTTGATGGTAAGACGTATGAACACGACCCGTTTCTGCATTGATCATCTTAGGCAGCTTATCTGTATAAGTAGACTTCAGTTTTGCTAGGCCACGATACTCAATGATCAACTTAGGTAGAGGGTAATCAAGAGCCAACTCTTGCAACACTTCTTCGTTGGTTGAAGCTGCTCCTGATGGTGTTTTCTTGATAACCGGTAAGCCCATTTTTTCAAACAAGATAGCTTGCAGCTGCTTAGGAGAGTTCATGTTGAACTCTTGCTCTGCAATTTCGTAGGCTTTCTGCTCTAGTTCATCAAGGCGAACTGCAATCTCTTGCGATTGTGCGCCTAACAGCATGTCATCAATGAATACACCCGTGCGCTCAATACGAGACATCACAGGGATCAGTGGGACTTCAATTTCTTCATAGATCGCTTTTAGCTTTTCATCTTGATCAAGATTTTCCATTAAGCGGTTATGAAGACGTAATGTCACATCCGCATCTTCCGCGGCATACGGAGAGGCTTCACCCAGTTCAATTTGGTTGAAAGTAAGCTGTTTCTTACCTTTACCGGCAATTTGTTCGAATGAGATGCAGCTGTGTTGTAGGAAACGCAGTGCCAAGCTATCCATATCATGTTTACCACCAACGCTATTGAAAACGTAAGAAGCCAGCATAGTATCGTGTTTGATGCCCTTCATATCGATACCGTAGCGCGCGAGCACACTCATATCGTACTTCAGGTTTTGACCCACTTTTGCTTGTGCGTCATCTTCTAGAATAGGTTTAAGCTGTTCAAGTACCCAATCACGATCCAACTGTTGTGGTGCGTCTAAGTAGTCATGGGCAACAGGTACGTAAGCGGCAACGCCTTCTTCGGTTGCGAATGACAGGCCGACAAGGTTAGCGACCATGTAATCTAGGCTGTCAGTTTCAGTATCAAAGGCAAACACTTCGGCTGCTTTGAGCTTCTCTAGCCATACATTGAATGATGCTTCATCCAAGATCGTCTCGTAGTGACTACGGTCTATCGTCACAGCAGAGGTGTTCATTTCTACGGTAGAGGTCGTTGTTGAAGTGCTACTGCGTACCGCACCAGCCGATCTTTCATCAGCTTCAACTACGCCACTGCCACCTTCAAGTAGCTCGTTCAGCCAAGATTTAAACACCAACTGACCATATAGCTTAATCAGCTCATCGATATTTGGTTGTGCTTTCACGAGAGACTCTGGCGTGTCTTCAAGCTCGACATCGAGCTTAATTGTCGCAAGCTGGTAAGACATATCAGCATTGTCTTTATTATCAGCCAGCTTCTTAGCCATGGTTTTCGAACCACGGAAACCAAGCGCCGCAATATCATCAAGATTTTGATACAACTTTTCGATACTACCGATACCTTGCAACAATGCTGTTGCGGTCTTATCACCAACACCTGGAATGCCCGGAATGTTATCCACTTTATCGCCCATCAGCGCGAGATAATCGATGATCAACTCTGGTGGGATACCAAACTTCTCGATAACACCTTCACGATCCATCACTACATTGGTCATTGTGTTGATCAAGGTAACGTTGTCATCAACCAACTGTGCCATGTCTTTATCACCAGTACTGATAAGCACAGGCATACCCATCGCAGAAGCTTGAGAAGCCAACGTACCAATCACGTCATCCGCTTCAACGCCAGGAATAGAGATAAGTGGCAAACCCATCGCACGAATAACATTGTGCAGTGGCTCTATCTGACAACGAAGATCGTCAGGCATTGGTGGGCGGTTTGCTTTGTACTCTGGGTACATGTCATCACGGAACGTCTTTCCTTTCGCATCAAAAATAACCGCAATACGATCAGAAGCAAATTGACGCATCATGCTGCGTAACATGTTAACCACACCGTAAACAGCGTTAGTAGGGATATCACCATTGCTCATGGTGCCCGGGTAGGCATGGAACGCGCGATATAGGTAAGAAGAGCCATCGATCAGAATCAATGGATTATCAGGAATACGAGCCATAATGTTTGTGTATCCAGTAAGTACAGAAATAATCTGTTAAGGATGCCACGTCTGTTGGTTGGATTCTACGTTGTCGATCTGTATCCGTTCACTCGATTGTGTTCGTAATAATCAATTTATAGTTATTTTGTGTTCTGAGGCACGCTCCATCTGTGGATAACTCTGTTTATATTATTTACCCACCCTGTTGAGAACTAAGTTAAACCTAACAAAAAACACAAATAAACCATTGTAAATAAAGAACAAAATTACAGATCGAACATATGATCAACGATCTTTTTAAGATCTTGCATTGTGGAAAAGAATACTGATGGCGTTTTATTCACTAAAAAACGTGCCACTAAATATGCATCTTGTTGAAATTGAGATATAAAAAAAGCGACACCCGAAGATGTCGCCTAGCAAAAACCGGTAAAGCCATTCAAATTGAATACCACAGCTTTACCTAAAAGCTATAAATTACACTGGAAGCAATGTGAGCAATGTCGTGTCAAAAAGAACTTAGTACAAGTTCGCGAGAATTCTGTTGGGTAACCAAGTTGATACTTGAGTACTTAACATCCTTGTGAACATTTCCTCATTCCCTAAGACGAAGTTAATAATAATGATTCTCATTTAATAGTCAACACTTAAATGATAATAAATCTCATTTAATTTCTAGTTCGATAATTACCGTGCTCAAATTTTCTTCAAAAAGTGAATTCTATGGTCATTAATGTCTTCTTTTTCTTCTAATTTTTCGATTAGGTAACCATTTCTCAATAACAAACGCAGCATCGCAGGAAACTGATTGCGAGATTTCACTTTCAGTTGTTGGTAGCCCTGTTGCTTCACCCACAGTTCTTGAACATCAAGTTGCGCTTGCGCCACACCCTTGTTTCTCGCCAATGATGAAACACCACCAAACCAACTATAAAATGTGTTTTCATCCAATTCATAACCAATCTTAAAACCAAGTAACACGCCCGCTTCTTCAGCAACGAGGATCAGGCTTGTTTTACCTGCTAATCGCTCCGATAAAGACGCTACACTCTCTTTTTTGGCAAACTCGGTAATCTGTTCAACAACAGAAACTGCCTCTTCTAATGAGCCTTCACGCACGATTACAGACATACTTGTTCTTCCTCATAAACAAAAGGGCTGACACAATGGCCAACCCTTTTACTGATTCATCGAATTGAACTCTAAATCATTACTTTTCTTTTAAGTGTTCTGCTGTTTGTGCATTGTCTTCTGCAAGCCACTCGGCAACATCTTTAGCAAAGTAAGTAAGAATGCCATCGGCACCTGCACGCTTAAAGCACAATAATGATTCCATTACGGTTTCGCGCTCTTTCAGCCAGCCATTCTGGATCGCTGCTTTGTGCATCGCGTACTCGCCAGATACTTGGTAAGCAAACGTTGGAGCTTGCAGCTCGTGCTTAACACGACGAACAATATCAAGGTAAGGCATGCCTGGTTTCACCATTACCATGTCTGCACCTTCATTCAAATCCATTGCTACTTCGTGAATCGCTTCATCACTGTTCGCAGGATCCATCTGGTAGTTCTTCTTGTTACCACCTTTTAGGTTCGAAGCACTGCCAACAGCATCACGGAATGGGCCGTAGTAACACGATGCGTATTTCGCAGAGTACGCCATGATTTGAGTATGAATATAGCCAGCTTCTTCTAATGCTTCACGGATCTTACCAATACGACCATCCATCATATCTGATGGTGCAACGACATCAGCGCCCGCTTCAGCGTGTGATAATGCTTGCTTGATCAAGACTTCAGTCGTCTCGTCATTCATCACGTAACCATCTTCATCGATGATTCCGTCTTGGCCGTGTGTAGTGAACGGGTCCAGTGCTACGTCAGTAATCACACCCATATTTGGCACGTGTTCCTTGAGTAAGCGTACTGCTCGTTGTACCAAACCTTCAGAGTTATGAGCTTCAGCCGCGCATAAACTTTTAGCATCTTGGTTCACTACCGGAAACAGAGCAATCGCAGGAACACCCAATTTTGACAGGTAATCCGCTTCCTCAAGCATGAGATCGATAGACAGACGTTCAACACCTGGCATTGACTCTACAGGTTCACGACGCTCTTTACCCATAAGAATAAACATTGGGTAGATGAGATCATCCACAGACAATTGATTTTCTGCCATTAGGCGACGGCTAAAGTCGTGCTTACGCATACGGCGCATACGACGACCTGGAAATTGACCTTGAATTGAAACAGACACTAGATTCTCCTTGCCTAGTCTAAGCACCAAAATGCTCAGATATGAAAGTGCTAAATACAGGCAAAAGCATATCACTGATGGCTCAGGACGCTAACAGTAAAATATAAAACCCACTCAAAAACAGGGATAAATGGCAAAAAATGACCTTCTCCTCACACTGCCGTATACTCATGACAACTCAGAAAAGACTGCTTTCAGGACACAACGATGATCGACACCCACGCCCATATTTACGCGAGCGAATTCGATGAAGACCGCGAACAAGTCGTGCAACGCGCGCTTACTCAAGGTATTGATACGATTCTACTGCCTAACATCGATTTAGAATCTATCGAGCCAATGCTCGCGACGGAAGCTCAATTTCCGGAGGTATGTCGTTCAATGATGGGCTTACACCCTTGTTATGTGGATGCAAATATCGAACAGACCCTGAAAACCATTCGAGCTTGGTTCGATAAGCATGACTTTATCGCCGTGGGTGAGATAGGTATCGACCTGTACTGGGATAAAACCTTTAAAGCAGAACAAGAGATGGCGTTTGTGACTCAGCTGCAGTGGGCAAAAGAGCTTGATCTACCAGTGGTGATCCACACGCGAGATTCCATCGAAGAAACACTCACCCTACTTCGCAAAGAACAAGATGGAAGCTTACGCGGCGTATTCCACTGCTTTGGCAGCAGCTTAGAGGAAGCTCAAGCAATCAATGCGCTAGGTTTTCACTTGGGTTTAGGTGGCGTATCTACGTTCAAAAACTCAGGAATGGACAAAGTAATCCCTCATCTTGATATGAATTACGTCATTCTAGAGACAGATTGCCCGTATTTGGCACCCGCACCGAATCGAGGAAAACGCAATGAACCTGCTTACACTGAGTTAGTTGCGAAGCGAATTGCTGAATTACGCAATATTACAATAGATGAAGTCGATACTATAACCACAGCAAATGCCAAAGCCCTATTTGGCCTGTAACAATTTTATCAATAAATAAATTTAATGGTTTAGGGTAAATTTATTTGTTAAAATAAAGTGATATGTATACTATCAACCACCTGCATATGGGAGTAGTTGATATGTGTGATCACTCACAACACTTACAACGTCAACATCGAACTCTATGGCATAAGATCTTGGGTATCAAAGAGCTCTATATATGCCAAAACTGTGGCTATCAGTTAAAGATTCGATAAACAGACATAATAAAAAAGCGGCCCTAGGCCGCTTTTTTATTATGTGATTTTTTCTGAAGCACAAGCACTCTAACGATCATGCTATTGCAGCACTGCGCGAGTTAAGATTCAGCTTCTTCCTCTTCATCAGCATCTGGTTTTCGCACATAGAAACGCGCAAAGAACAGACCAATCTCAAACAGAATACACATTGGAATAGCCAACAGTGTTTGCGAGATCATATCGGGTGGCGTCAGCATCATACCAATGATGAAAGCGACAACAACGATGTATGGACGTTTTTCAGACAGTTGTTTCGGTGTCGTCGCGCCAGTCCAACATAGTAAGATAATCGCGACAGGCACTTCAAAAGCGATACCAAAAGCAAAGAATAGCGCGAGTACAAAATCAAGGTAACTCGATATGTCTGTTGCGAATTCTACTCCACCCAATGATATGGCAGTAAAAAAGCCAAAGACTAACGGGAATACAATGAAGTAGGCAAACGCCACACCACAGTAAAAAAGCAGTGAGCTTGATGCCAACAATGGCATGATCAAGCGCTTCTCATGCTTATATAAACCCGGCGCAACAAAAGCCCACACCTGATACAAAATAAACGGTACCGCGACAAAAATAGACGCGATTAAAGTTAACTTCAACGGTGTGAAAAATGGCGATGCAACATCCGTTGCGATCATCGTAGCCCCTTCCGGTAGACGATCTACCAAAGGTGCTGATACGAATTCATAAATATCATTAGCAAAATAAATTAGCCCAACAAACACAACCAGAACCGCAACAATCGCACGTAGTAAGCGATTACGGAGTTCTAGAAGGTGGCTAATTAAAGGCTGTGTCTGCTCAGTCGAAGACATGTCAAACCTCTTAAACAGGAAGATCGAAAAGGAGTCGCGTGCATACCTATGTACTTAAACATTTAGCTACTTAAACATCGAGCTACTTAAGTATCTGGCGACTCCTCCTAGCGAGACTATTCGGCTTTCTTATCTGACGGTGCTGAAGCTTCACTATTGACCTGAATGGTTTCAGATTCAACAGTTTCCGTGACACTAGGTTCAGTATCACTTGGCTTATCAGACTCAGGCTTGGCATACGGACGTTGAACTTGAGCAGCGGCCTGCTTAAGTTCATCAACTGATGCTTTTAGGTCTGGAGATAAATCTTCCATACCCATTTTTTCCGCCTTACGTAGGTTTTCTTGAAGTTCTTGTACCTTTAGCTCATGAGAAAGTTCATCTTTCACACTATTTGCCATGCTTTTCGCTTGTCCAACAAACTTGGAGACACTACGAATCGCAACGGGCAAACGCTCAGGTCCTAAAACCACTAACCCAACGACAGATATTAATACCAGTTCCCAAAAACCGATATCAAACACGATTTACGCCTGCTCTTTGTCTTTCTTTGTTTCAGCAGTTGTTTCAGCGCTAGCTTCTTTCTTCTGCTGTTCAATATTCTTTGGTTCAAAGTCTGCGTCTTTCTTATCTGCAGGCTTGTCTTCATCGCTCATCGCTTTTTTGAAGCCTTTAACCGCTGAACCTAAGTCACCACCCATGCCGCGCAGTTTCTTTGTTCCGAATAGCAAAATTACAATTACAGCAATGATTAGAAGTTGCCAAATACTGATACCACCCATTGTCATTGTCCTCGGGTCTGTCTACACATAAAAAAATATTAAGAGAGTCTACTGTCTAACGACGGTAAGCTCGCCAACTAAGCAACCAAAATGTGACACCTGCGATGCCACAGCCCATGGATAGCTGCTCATAAGGGCTTGAAACTAATATTGCGGAGCATACGACTAAAGTGGCTCCAACACCAAACAAAAACTTTCCTGTCGCTTGTTGGCGTTTAGTATCTCGGTAGCCTTGGTAAAGCTGATCCATTCTCTGGTTCATCGCTTTACCCTGGCGAAGGCTGTCATAAAGTAACTCTGGCAGCTCTGGCAGTTTCTCTGCCCAGAATGGCGCACGCTCTTTTACTGCATTGATCACAGCTTGCGGCCCCACCTGATTCATCATCCAGGTTTCAAGGAAAGGCTTCGCCGTTGCCCACAAATCAAGTTGCGGATACAGCTGACGGCCTAGGCCTTCGACATACAACAAGGTCTTCTGCAGAAGTACCAACTGAGGTTGAACCTCCATGTTGAAACGTCTTGCTGTATTAAATAAGTTTAGCAACACATGGCCAAATGAGATCTCGCCAAGTGGTTTTGCAAAAATTGGCTCACACACCATGCGAATCGCGAATTCGAAATCATTGACGTTGGTGTCGTGTGGCACCCATCCTGAATCGACATGTAGCTCTGCAACTTTACGATAATCTCGATTAAAGAAAGCCAGTAAATTCTCTGCTAGGTAGCGCTTATCTTCACTGTTTAGCGTGCCGACAATGCCACAATCTAAGCCAATCCACTGAGGGTTTTCTGGATTTTCAGGGTTAACGAATACGTTGCCTGGGTGCATGTCCGCATGGAAAAAGCTGTCTCGGAATACTTGGGTAAAGAATACCGTCACGCCACGTTCAGCCAGCAATTTCATGTTGGTTCCGTTAGCTTCCAATGTCGCGATATCCGATACTTGAATACCGTAGATTCGCTCTGACACCATCAAGCTTTCACTGCTTAAATCAGAAATAACCTCTGGAACGTATAGCTCTTCGCTGCCTTCAAAATTACGTCGTAGCTGAATGGCATTTGCCGCCTCACGGCGCAGGTCTAGTTCATCGATTAGCGTTTTTTCGTACTCATGAACGACTTCAACAGGTTTCAAACGACGTGCTTCAGGAAGAGACTTAGCGACTATACGCGCCATCCGGTGCATCAGTTTTAGATCTGCATCAATCACCGGGCGAATATCAGGCCGAATTACCTTCAGAACAATCTCGCGGCCGCTCTCCTTTAGCTTTGCAGTATGCACCTGAGCAATAGAAGCAGAAGCCAATGGCTCGATATCAAAGTCGGTAAACCAGTTATCTAGACTGCCACCCAGTGCCTTTTCCATGTCTTGCTTGGCCAGTTGACCATCAAATGGCGCCACTTGGTCTTGCAATAAAGCCAATTGATCAGCGATATGAGGAGGAAATAGGTCACGACGCGTTGACATCATTTGACCAAACTTGATCCACACAGGCCCTAACTCTTGCAAAGCGAGACGCAAGCGCTGACCCAATTCTTTATCTTGATGCTTGTTCTTGAGCCAAAACAGAGACTTTCTCGCCAACAATGGGGCTTTAGTCAAACGGTGCTCAGGCATCAATTCATCAAGGCCGTACTCTAACTGTACCTTGATAATATGATAAAGACGTTTCAGTTCTGTTGGGGTCATGCTTTCTCCAACAGAGCGTTCAATTTAGCTTCAAGGCGGGCAACTGAGCTTTTTATGTCATCAACCTGATCGCAAAAATGCACCACTTCTAGCGGAGCCGGTGCAATCTTCCACTCTTCAGTCAAAACCTGAGCAACATGGTTTTGATGCTTAGTTGCTTGCTTCGCCACAAGGCTACCGACGTTTTTAACGCCTTGTACCAAGGTGTGAGCAACCACATCGCCAGTCACACGTGACAACCACTCTTCCAAATCAGGCTTGCAGTCTGTCATTAGTTGAGCAAACTTCTGCGCCAGCTGAATATCACCTTCTAAAATCAACTTATCTTGCTTGATCAACTTAGTGATGTTCGATTGCTCACGCAATTCAGGCAGCACCGATAGGTTCAAAGATAGGTAACAATCCGGTTGCCCTTCATATTCCGACAACACATCAATCTGCTGGCTGAAAACGAAGGTGAGTGTTTTATTCAACTCTTTCAAATTAACTTGAATGATCTGCCCTTTTAAACGAGATAAACGACGAACCAACGTTGGATCATCGTTCACTAAAGTATTTAAAGAGGTTTCAATAACCGCGGTTACCAATGGATCAAATGGCATGACTGTCCTTACCTTTGAAAACGGATAAGCCTTAACCTATCCGTTCTATCTTTATTCTTATTTTCTAGCACACTCAACGAGCCTGCTACCAAGTTCGATTAGAACTTGTAACCTCGGTGCAGCGCAACAATGCCGCCCGTTAGGTTGAAGTATTTTGTATTTTCAAAACCCGCTTCTTGCATCATGCCTTCCAAAGTTTCTTGGTTCGGGTGCATGCGGATAGATTCTGCAAGGTAACGGTAGCTGTCTGCATCGTTAGCAATCAGCTCACCCATTTTTGGTAACAGGTGGAAAGAGTATGCGTCGTAAACCTTTGATAGTGGTTCAAGTACTGGCTTAGAAAACTCAAGAACCAACAGACGACCACCCGGCTTAAGTACGCGATACATTGAACGCAGTGCTTGGTCTTTATCGGTTACGTTACGCAGACAAAAGCTGATCGTAATGCAATCGAAGTAGTTGTCTGGGAAAGGCAACTCTTCAGCATTCGCTTGTACGTAATGTACATTGCCAACAATACCGCTATCACGCAGCTTATCGCGGCCAACATTCAGCATTGAGTTGTTAATATCAGCAAGAACCACGTGGCCTTTTTCGCCAACGATACGCGAGAATTTCGCAGTAAGGTCGCCAGTACCACCACCAAGGTCTAGGATACGTTGACCAGGGCGAACGCCACTGCAATCAATCGTGAATCGCTTCCACAAGCGGTGAACACCACCCGACATTAGATCATTCATGATGTCGTATTTAGCGGCTACAGAGTGAAATACCTCTGCTACTTTCGCGACTTTTTCGTCTTTTGCGACTGTTTCGAAACCAAAGTGTGTGGTTTCTGACTCTACTGCTGAATTTGTCTGCACGCTTGTGTCCATAATGCTGTTATCTACCATGGTAAGTTCTCGTCGACAGCGCACTCTGTATTTAAAGGCGCTGCGGCCGATTAGTTTACTTTATCCTCAGCGGGTTGTCTTTCTACTAAGGAGGCATTTTCTGAAAAAGCCTCATTTTGAGCCATTTCAGCTATCCCAATCGAGATCGACTTTTTCACTTCAACACCAAGGTGTTTGAAGCTTTCAGCTTGACGAATCACATTGCCACGCCCAGTCACTAGCTTATTCATTGCTCCTTGGTAGCTTTGGTTGGCTCTATCTAATGAGCTTCCGAGACCTTCCATATCATCAACGAACAGGCGTAATTTGTCGTAAAGCTTGCTCGCGCGTTCAGCGATAACTTGCGCGTTCTGGTTCTGTCGGTCATTACGCCACAGGTTATCAATGGTGCGCAGTGCCACCAGCAGGGTTGTAGGGCTGACCAAGATAATGTTTTGCTCCATCGCATCTTTGACTAAGCTAGGGTCGGCTTGAATCGCTACCTGAAACGCAGGTTCTACCGGAATAAACATCAACACATAATCAAGGCTCTGAATGCCTTTGAGCTGATGATAATCCTTCTGGCTCAAGCCTTTAATGTGCGCTCGCAATGAAGCCAAATGATCACGTAATGCAACATCACGTTGTTGATCAGTTTCAGCATTGAAGTAACGCTCAAACGCCACCAAGGCCATTTTTGAATCCACCACCACTTGCTTGTCTTGTGGCAAATGCACAATCACATCCGGTTGGTAACGCTTGCCTGCATCGTTTTGCAGGTTCACTTGAGTTTGGTATTCATGGCCTTCTCGCAGCCCTGATTCAGCGAGCACTCGCGCAAGTACTACCTCTCCCCAATTACCTTGCTGCTTGTTATCACCCTTTAGAGCTTGAGTCAGATTCACAGCTTCACGAGTCATACTCTCATTAAGACGCTGCAGGTTTTTAAGCTCATGCACCAAGGTATGACGCTCTTTGGCTTCTTGGCTAAAGCTGTCATTTACTTGCTTCTTGAAGCCCTCTAATTGCTCTTTCAGCGGAGACAACAAACCTTCCAAGCTCTGTTTGTTCTGCTGGTCAACCTTGGCAGTTTTGCTCTCAAATAGTTGATTTGCTAACAGTTCAAACTGTTGCTTCAATCGAAATTCCGCTTGTTCTAACAATTGCAGCTTTTCATTGTTGGCGAGGTTTTCTTGATCGTGTCTTGCTTCTTGTTCTCGGAGTTCAGCCTCTAACTCAGACTTATGTTCCTTAAGAACATTGATATCATCAGCGTACTGTTGGCGCTCTTGCTTGACCGCCTCAAAGTAGCGAAGCTTTTCCATCGCGGCCATCACCTTGCCATGCGCTTGCTTGAGCTCGAATGCTGCTTTGTCTCGATCATCGTCAAGCTCATTGAGCTCTTGTTGTGCCTCTGCGAGCGATGACTTGAGCTGCGCCTGTTGAGACTCATGCAACAAACGATCGGACTTAAGTTGCTGCTCCAGCAATCGCTGCTGAAAAGAGAGCTTCTGTTTAACCCACCAACCCACAACGCCACCGCTGACGAGCGCGCCAGAAATTGCAGCAATAAGCGTTGCTTGGTGTTCGATAATCCATTGCATGATAATGATTTAGCCTAATTGGAAATAACTCATTAAATGGTATTTTGATACTGGATAAATGTCCAGTTTGCCGTATTAAAATTCGACAGATAGACTAGGCGCTCCGTATTCTGCCCCATCACATTAGAATGAGTTGCTATGAACGAACGTCGTGCCTTGGGCTTTGGCCTTTCCGCAGTATTACTGTGGTCAACAGTTGCTACTGCTTTTAAGCTGACCCTTGCTGAGTTTTCACCGATCCAAATGCTGACCATCGCTAGCATTGTGTCTTCTATCGCATTGATTGCCATCTGTGCCTTTCAAGGCAAGCTTTCTCAGTTGAGTACTACGTTTCTTTCAAACCCTTGGTATTACTTATTGCTTGGTTTAGTCAACCCATTGGCTTACTACCTGATTCTCTTCAAAGCATACGATTTACTGCCCGCTTCTCAGGCTCAAGCCATTAACTACAGTTGGGCAATCACCCTAACCTTAATGGCGGCGGTTTTTCTGGGGCAAAAAATTCGCAAACAAGATTGGGTTGCTTGTACCTTCAGCTATGCGGGCGTGGTGGTCATTGCCACCAAAGGTGATGTACTGGGAATGCAATTCGATAGTCCATTGGGTGTGGCACTGGCTCTGCTTTCAACGCTGCTTTGGGCGGGATACTGGATTCTCAATACCAAAAATAAAGCTGACCCTGTGGTGGGTGTATTGCTTGGTTTCTTAGTGGCACTACCATTCGCGATTGGTTTAACCCTTTACGAAGACGAAAGCTTTAGCCAAATCACAGCGAAAGGTTGGATGGCCGTGACTTACGTTGGTCTATTCGAGATGGGTATTACCTTTGTCTTGTGGCTCTCAGCGCTAAAACTGACCAACAACACAGCGCGTATCAGCAATCTAATTTTTGCCTCACCATTTATCTCATTGATGCTACTTTCGACCATTATTGGCGAGGAAATCCACCCTGCGACACTATTTGGTTTAATGCTGATCATTGCGGGTTTGGTAATTCAACAGATAAAATGGGGAAAGAAGAAAAACAACCTCAACCCTGACAGTTGATAGCTGATAGCTGATAGCCAGCGAAACTAAAATTCTCGCAATACGCGACCTCCAAAATAATCAACGATAGCAACCTTTAAAAACAAAAATGGCGAGTCCTATGACTCGCCATTTTTGTACTAATTATGAAGCATCTACTTCTAAATCCATGTTAGTTACCTCAATATTTTACTGAAGTCGCTTTCGTCATGTTAAGCGAATAGAACCTACCTCTCCAGTAATTAAAAAACACCAAATTAGAACGTTCGATATGGATTGTTATAAGTTTTACTAATAAGACTATTACGCATCCAACTAGGTAATACGACACCTTCATGATTAGATGTTATGAAAATGTTACTTAAGGAAATGTCGTGTCCCTATTACAAGAGCTAGAAAAGTGGCTACCAGAAATGGTAGAAATTAGACGAAATATTCATCAACACCCAGAGCTTGGTTTTGAAGAGTACAACACACAAAGTATGGTAATAGCCAAGCTCAAGGAATATGGCGTTGAACAAATAGACTCTCGTTTTGGAGGAACAGGCGTTGTTGCGGTTATCCAAGGGGAGCTCGGTGACGGAAAAACTTTAGGCTTAAGAGCCGATCTGGACGCATTACCGATCCACGAAGAAAACAACTTTTCTCACCGTTCTTGTCAGGCCGGAAAAATGCACGCATGTGGGCATGATGGACATACCACGATGCTGCTATACGCAGCAAAATACCTCGCAAAAAATCGCCAATTTAATGGTAAAGCCGTACTCATTTTTCAACCCGCTGAAGAAGGTGTCGGTGGCGCACAAAAAATGCTTCAGGATGGCTTACTTGAGTGCTATCCATTAGATGCATGTTACGCTCTTCATAACATGCCAGGCATACCAGAAGGGCATTTTGCATTCAAAGAAGGACCGATAATGGCAAGTTCCGATCGGCTCTTTATTCAGATTAATGGCAAAAGTGGGCATGCGGGCCTACCACAAAATACCCAAGATCCATTATTAGTTGCGACCCATATCTATCAAGGTATACAAGGCTTAGTCAGTCGAACTTATAGCCCCTTTGAACCGCTTGTTGTTTCAGTCACACAGCTACATTGCGGTGAGACAACTAACGCCATCACTGATACCGCTCAAATGAGTGGCACCTTCAGAACTCTCTCCCAAAGTGTGCGAGACCGCTTGGTTACTCAACTTAATACTCTGGTGTCTCACACTGCCATGGCTTTCGACATGACTGCACAATTCTCCTTAGGTCCAATATCTCATCCACCTACCGTAAACAGCTTCCCCGAAGTCGAGATAGCAGTGAAAGCCGCCTCTTCAGTCGTTGGTAATGATCAGGTTAACGCAACATGTGAGGCTCTATTAGCCAGTGAAGACTTTTCTTTTTTTCTAGAACAAGTACCGGGATGCTATGGATTCATCGGCAACGGATTAACCATCAATGGAGAGACGATAGGATTGCACCACAAGAACTACGATTTCAATGATCGAGTGTTGCCGACCGGAGCCGCATACTTCATCTCGCTACTTCAACAAAACTAGCTCATAAAAAATTAGCACAGGGGTCACGATGACCCTAAATAATCACAGGAGTGTGACATGTCAGGTTTACTAGAGCAAAAACAACTCCCTCAGAACGTCAGCATAATTGATCGTATTGAGAAGTTTGGGGACCGAATTCCTCATCCATTCTATATGTTTATTACTTTATGCTTAGCGGTCATATTCTTGTCTTGGATAGTGTCTACTTTTGGAGGGAATATAACTCACCCTTTGAGCGGAGATGAAATCAAAGTAAAGAACCTACTCAGTGGTGAAGGGTTTGTTTACATTCTAAATTCAGCTGTATCAAATTTTATCGCGTTTAAACCTCTGGGTTTGGTACTTTGTATGATGCTCGCAGTAGGGCTTGTTCAAGAAGTAGGGTTAGCCGATTCTGCTATTAAGCAATCGCTTTTAAACGCACCCAAAAACTTCGTAACTGCCTCAATATTTCTAACCGGGATCATCGGTAACTTAGCATCTGATGCGGCGTTTATCTTAGTGCCTCCTTTAGCTGGCATCATTTTCTCTGCAACTAATCGAAACCCTGTAGTAGGAATTGCTGCAGGCTTTGTGGCTGTGGCCGCAGGCTTTACTGCCAACGTATTTATCGCAGGAACGGATGTTTTACTCTCAGGTATTTCAACAGAAGCTGCCCGCATTGTTGAACCAGTAGAGGTTAGCCCCGCTGCTAACTGGTACTTCATGATCCTTTCAGTACCTCTCTTGGTCATACTTGGAACACTCATTACCGACAAATACATAGAACCGCGATTTGATAAACAAACAAAACGTTCTGCCGAAGAATCTCCACTTAGCGCTAAAAATACAGAAACGTATTTTGTCACCGACATTCAGAAAAAAGCTTTAAAATGGTCTGGGTACGCATCAATTATTTTTATTCTTGGAATGATAGCATTGCTTCTTCCAAGTGACTCACCATTGAAAAACGCCGATGGCGGCTTAGTTCCGTCCCCCTTCCTTACTGGAATAATCCCAATAATTATGGCGTTTTTCATTATGAATGCCGTGGTTTACGGTGTAAAAGCAGGAGAGATAAAGAAAGCGAGTGATGTGCCCGATCTGATGGCGAAGTCATTGCATGGTATTGGTGGTTACATCGTCTTAGTTTTTGTTATTGCCCAATTTATTGCTTGGTTTAATTGGTCTAATTTAGCTATATTTTTCGCTGTAAATGGCGCTGAAATGCTTGCTCAAGTTGAAGTACCAAAACTATTAATGTTAGCCATGTTTATGGTGCTTGCAGGGTTCATGAATCTGATTGTTTTCAGTGGTTCGGCTCAATGGGCAATCATGGCTCCAGTATTTATTCCACTATTCATGCTGCTGGATATATCACCTGAATATACTCAGATGGCTTACAGAATCGCAGACTCAACAACCAATATTATATCTCCGACAAATCCTTACGTGCCGATGGTATTAGCACTGATAGCCAAATATAACCCCAACGTAAAATTCGGTACATTCCTAGCAATGATGGTCCCGTATGCATTCTTTCTATTTACAATCTGGGGAGCTGTATTCTTGACCTACACCATGTTAGGCCTACCTGTTGGACCTATGTAGATTTCGTAAACTACAGTTTGAGACTAACTTGCTTTCTGAGCATTAAATTAAACTCATCGATGATCTGTCGGTGAGTTTCTTTTCTCGTAATTAACCCAATTGAGCGATATTGAATTGGTTTTACTATTGGGATAAATCTTAAGTTCTCATGAGCATGTAATGAGGCGATGGTTGAAGATAAAATGGCAGAACCTAAACCACTATCGATCATACCAAGCAATGTTGAAGTGTGTGACGCACTAATTTCAGGATCATAGGTAAGACCTGCTCGCATAAATGCTTGATCAGCAAGTGTCCTTAAACTGTTCCCTGGACTGATACCAATAGATGCGTACTGATGAGCCTGCTTCCAGTTAACTTCACTCTCCGCACTCAAGTGATGGGCCGTATTACAGGTAAAGCACAAGTGATCACGGAATAGTAATTCAAAATTCAGTTCTGAGTTATTAGGGGGAGTACCAATACCTATATCAGCACGTCCTTCTAGTACTGAGTTATGAATGTCATTAACCCGCTCCTCTATCAACCGAAATGAAAAAGATGGATGTTTTTTTTTCAGCTCACTGATGGTCTTCGGGACCAGAGAAGAACACATTGAGTACAAAGACGAAATAACTAGCGTTCGATGGTAGCCTTGTTGACGAGCTTTATTATCCAACTCCCACTTATCTAAACGGTTAACAATGAACAAAGCTTCTTGATAGAACGTACGACCAGTTTCAGTTAGTAATATTTTTCGGCCTCTTTTCTCAATAAGTTCTGAGGCAGTTTGTACCGCAAGCTTTTGCATCATTTGGCTCAATGCAGATTGCGTAATGTGTATCTGTTCAGCCGCAACAGTAAAGCTTTTAGCCTCAGCAAGAGTAATAAACGCTTTAAGTTGTCGATAACTCACATCCATAAGACTGACACCACCTTAAGTATTTTCTTTGTACAACGTTATCGATTACGAAATATCAATCAGAAGGCTCACAATATAAAATTCATACAAAGCGATAGAGTCAGTTCAACGTCATGGGATGCGACAATGTGTGTGGCCTCTCATAAAAATTGCAAAACAAAACACCGTATCAACACTTCGATGCAACTAGGATATTTTGCCATTACGCAGTCTGACTGAAATGAGGGATGTCATAAGGTCAGGTTATCAATACACCCTGTAGACATTGTTTTAGAAGAATCGTCTCAAACCGGAATCGTCAAAACCGCTCTGTTCCAACCTAGAGTAATAAGTGATTAAGGATTTGGACTTTACTGATACTGATGATTGAACCATGCGATCAGTGCCTCAGGAGGAGTGAGACACATTAATAATTAAGAGTTAGATTTGAAGCTATTGCGAATTTAGATTCCACAGTTAAATTAACCTTGGATAACATATCTTTCCCAAACTAGGCTCTGACAACTCAAAGCCTGATAAAGACGGTTACAAATTGCATTTTTGCTTGAGACTTAAAATTTAGTCACAAAAGAAACTAAATGTCAGAATGAAAAATAATTACTTTCGAAGTATGGATAGTGACAATCACAGCTAAGAGACAAATTTTCTTATCTCCACACAGCTCTTTGTGCAGGAACAATAAACTCTGCCCGTTTAAAACTTGCGAAAGACAATATAGTTAGCCCATAAGAAGGTGGTTTTATGGGATCTATGCACAGCAATGACTTCATCAAACCGTTAAATTACGTTCGTTAAAACAATGGGTTATGCACTACGGGCAAACTTTATTGTCTGAATTTGCTCTTACGGGCAAACTTTCACGGCTACGGGCAATCTTTATTGTCGCTACACACTCTTAAACCCACTGGCCTGCTGCAAAGCCTGAGCTCCAACACCATTGGAAGTTATAGCCGCCTAACCAACCGGTTACATCCATTACTTCACCGATGAAGTAAAGGCCAGAGACCGTCTTACACTCCATCGTTTTCGAAGATAGGTGATTGGTGTCTACACCGCCTAGAGTCACTTCGGCCGTTCGATAACCTTCGGTGCCGTTTGGCGCGATTTTCCAGTTCTCTAGATGTTCTACAATGTCATTCAACTGCTTTTCGTTGAACTGCTTGAGCGGTTTGTCTTCAAGCTCTTTGCGGTCTATCAACACCTCAACGAAACGCTTTGGTAATGCTTTCGCTAATGTATTTTTCAAGCTCTGATTTGGGTGTTTCTCGCGAGAGTTTTCAAGTAGCTCAGCAACGTCCACTTCAGGAACTAAATTGATAGAAACAGATTGACCTGCTTTCCAGAATGAAGAGATTTGCAGTACCGAAGGGCCAGACAGGCCGCGGTGAGTAAACAGTAGCGCTTCTTTGAATAAAGTGCCGTCTTGCGCAGTGATCTCGGCAGGAATCGCGATTCCGGAAAGCTCAGCAAAGGCTTCTTTGTCTTCTTTATGCAGAGTAAACGGCACCAAACCAGCGGTTGTTGGAACAACCGACAAACCAAACTGCTCAGCTACTTTATAGCCAAATGGGGTCGCACCCAGTTTTGGCATTGAAAGGCCACCGGTTGCGATAACCAATGAATCACACTCAACTTCATCGGTATTGAGGTGCATCTTGAAACCAGCGTCTGTTTTCTCAATCGAATGAACATCACAACGGTAACGTTCTTCAACCTTTGCTTGCTTACATTCTGCTAGCAGCATGGTGACGATATCTTTTGAGTTATGATCATTCACACAGAACAGTTGTCCGTGATCGCGTTCTTCAAATTCAATACCGTGCTTACTTACCATCGAGATAAAATCCCAATTGGTGTATTGAGAAAGTGCCGATTTCACAAAGTGGCTGTTATTACACAGGAAGTGATTAGCACTGACATCATAATTAGTAAAGTTACAGCGACCGCCACCAGCAATAAGGATTTTTCTTCCCGGTTTTTTTGCATGATCTACGACGAGTACTCGTCGGCCGCGTTTGCCTGCTTCTGCTGCACACATCAAGCCAGCTGCACCTGCGCCAATTACGATTACGTCAAATTTTTCACTCATTGTGGTTCTGCTTTCTTCACTTTTGCATCACGAAGCACACCTTGTGCTCATAACGCCACCAATAAAAAAGGATGTGCATAACAGCACATCCTTACTAATTGCTCGCTATTCTAACGGCAATTTTCAACTTTGCAATTGATGTTCATTCGTGCAAATTTCTGTCAGCATCCACAACATAAAGCGGGCGACTGATTCAGCGAATCGAGTTCGAATTAATCACTCAAATCATCTTAAAATTTAAACGATGAATGAAGACAGTAGCGTTACACCAAGTAGAGAGACAGACAATATAAACAACTGTCTCACTCGATCACATTTTGTCGTAAACACGGCATCATGATGATGGTGATACTCTTTACTTTTTATGTAACTAAACAAGCGAACTTGTTTGGTCATATTGCCATGGGTTGTGAAAAAACCACCGCCATCCACTTGTTGATAAAGCAGAGGGTGAGCTTCTCGCATGATATAAATAAGTGTTCTCAGCGCAGTAAGATATCGCGCCCAGTTCAAACATGTCACAACCATTAGTGCAAATAGAATAGTGTCGCCGCTGATCATCCTTTCCTCCCTACATCTTCAAGGGAATACTCAAGAGAAAAAGATAATCAGTGTCTTTTTCTTACAGCCTAAACTGCAGGAGCTTCCATAATTGAAGATGAACCATCTTTTGCCAATTGCGCTAGGTCTTTATCAATAAAGAACAGTGCCTTACCGTCTTCACCAACGAGCTCTAGCTTATCCAATACACCTTTAAACAACTTCTCTTCTTCGTGTTGCTCTGCAACGTACCATTGCAGGAAGTTGAAGGTTGAGTAGTCTTGTGATGTGAAAGCAACGTGAGCCAGTTTGTTGATCTTTTCAGTGATCATTTGCTCATGTTCATAGGTTTCACGAAACACTGCGCCAAGGCTTTCAAATTCATGTTTTGGCGCTTCAATCGCACCAAGAATTGGCATTGCACCTGTTTCACTAACGTAAGTGAAAAGACGCTGCATATGTTCCATTTCTTCTACTGCATGAACACGCAGAAACTCTGCTGCACCTTCAAATCCTTTGTCTTCACACCAAGCACTCATTTGTAAGTATAGGTTGGATGAGAAAAATTCTAGATTAATTTGATCGTTCAGTTGCTCAACCATAGTTTTTGACAGCATTTAAGACTCCTAATTACACCCTCAATTTTCTTTACTATATCACTATTTAATGAATATCTCGCTGACCATTAGTTAACCGATATTTCGGACTATCACTACGCAAGACGGTGGATATGAGATCACTTCAGCAAAAAAAGGCATCACATAGTGCTAATCTTTAATCAGACAATGAATAAAAGAGGTAGCAATATGAGTTACAAACATATTTTGGTCGCAGTCGATTTATCAGATGACAGCAAATTACTTGTGGATAAAGCGGTAGCATTGGCTAAGCCATTGGAAGCCAAAGTCTCTTTTATCCATATCGATATTAACTACGCAGAGCTTTATACCGGCCTGATTGATATCAACATGGCCGAAACCCAACACAATGCGATGGAAGCCTCTCGTATTCAGCTGCAAAATTTTGCTGACTACGCTCAATACCCAATAACTCACACTTTGGTGGGCAGTGGCGACTTGAGCCATGAGCTATGTGACACCATCAATGAGTTCAATGTCGATTTGGTGGTTTGTGGTCACCATCAAGATTTTTGGAGCAAGCTGCTTTCTTCAACACGACAACTGATCAACTCTTCACCCGTTGATATGCTGGTCGTGCCTCTAAGAGATTCAGAAGACTAATGATTTAAGGTTAGGTAACATACAGCTCATATCTTATTAACGAAGTTTTACTATGAGCTATTTAGCTGGTGTTACCCTCCTATGGGCGTTCTCCTTTAGCCTGATCGGCGTTTACCTTGCTGGTCAGGTTGATTCTTGGTTCTCTGTTCTGATGCGTGTTGCCCTTGCTGGTATCGTGTTTCTTCCCTTCCTTAAGTTTCGCGGTGTCTCGCGTAAGCTGATCGGAAAATTGATGGCCATTGGTGGTATTCAGCTTGGGCTGATGTACTGCTTCTACTATCAATCTTTTTTGCTACTCTCCGTACCTGAAGTCCTTCTGTTTACTGTATTTACCCCAATTTATGTCACTCTTATTTATGACTTTCTCAAAGGGCAATTCTCACCTTGGTATCTAGTGACAGCCGCTATTGCAGTATTAGGCGCGGTGTTCATTAAGTTTGCCGGTATCAACGACAACTTTTTAGTCGGCTTCCTTGTCGTTCAAGGCGCGAACCTGTGCTTTGCTATCGGTCAGGTGGGTTATAAGGTGGTAATGGAGAAGGAGTCCGCTGAACTACCTCAGCGCACTGTATTTGGCTATTTCTACTTAGGCGCGTTATGTGTGGCTTCGGTTGCTTTCCTGCTACTGGGCAACCCTGAGAAACTGCCAACAACCACACTTCAATGGGGAATCCTGATCTACCTTGGCTTAATTGCCTCGGGGCTGGGTTACTTTATGTGGAATAAAGGCGCATGCATGGTTAATACTGGTGCACTGGCCGTGATGAACAATGCATTGGTTCCAGCTGGCCTTGTGGTGAATATCCTGATTTGGAACAGAGATGTCGATTTGGTTCGCCTTGCCATTGGTGGAGGCGTTATCTTACTGTCTCTGCTTGTGAATGAGACTTGGGTAAAGAAGCGTGTTGCGAGAGATGCTAGTAATGCCTAGCGCGTTAAGCTAACAATCTTTAGTTAACTAACAAGCTGTATTTAGCTAACAAGATTTGTTTGACTCGCAAGATGTTTATTTAAACTAAGACCAAAAAAGCAAAAGAGCGACTGTAGGTCGCTCTTTTTAAATCATCTGTTTAGCAATAAGCTCTTCGAATTAACTTCAGTGGATGTGATTGTGGCTCACTACCTGAGTCTTGCTTTCAGTGAAGGCAACGTCATCAAGTTGTAGGTTGATGCGTTCAAGGTCACTTTCCAGTTTTTGGCTTTTCTTAAACAGCTTTTGCTGCTTCTTAATCATCTTCGCGAGCTTTTTGTTGTACTTCTCTTGTTTCTTCGCCGCTTTCTTCGCTTGTTTAAGCTCCGATTTATCATCACCACTCGCCTTGGCCATCAGCTTTTTCAGCTTGGCTTTTTTCTGTGATGCTTTATCCGTAATAGATGCTTTATCTTCAATCTCAACAACGGCTGGATCGAACATTTTCACAGTAGGTTCAAGGGTCTCGTTGATTTCCGCAAGCGATAACTCTGGCGCTGGCAATGTTTCAGCCAACAGTCCACACGCGACTTTTTCTTCGTCAGGCTTATTCTGGCAACCAAGAGGGGGAATTGCGGTTGGTTTGCATAGGTTTGCTTCGTCCGCCGATGAACGTGCACAAGAACGACACACAAACTTAGGTTGGGTAACCAAGCTGTGGATCTCTCCTAGGTGTTCGGTAATATCTCGACGGTTTAACTTACAAAAGCGTTTAGCCATGCTACAACTCCAGCTAAGAATAATAATGATTCTTAGTTAGATATACATCCGTAACGCGGCTATCGCAAGTGTTAAATAGTAATTTATCGTATTTATGACGGGAAACTTTCTTAACGTGTTGCTAAGTTATTGATGCTTTCACTAAGTCATTGATGCTTTCACTAAGTCATTGATGCTTTCACATACACATCAAAACGGTTCTTTTTGGTTTCTATCGCCATGCTCGGTTTTTGCTCACCTAACCAAGCTGCGTAATCCGGTCTTTTCACCACGACTCGTTTTGATGCGAGCTTAAGGGCGGGTTGCAATAGAGCATCTGCATCCATATCGGCACCCACCAATGATTGGAATACACGCATCTCTTTCTTAACCAACGCCGATTTCTTCTTATTCTCAGGATGTGGGTACATTGGGTCTAGGTACACCACATCAGGCTGTTCGAAATTTGGATCGTTGCTGAGTTTATCTAGCGCATCGTGACTTGAAGCGTGAATCAACTTCATACGTTCAGTTACCCAACCACCAATGTCAGGGTCTTGTTGAGCTCGCTGCAAGCCATCATCAAGCAGTGCTGCCACAACAGGGTGACGCTCGACCATCTGTACTTTACAGCCCAACGAAGCCAGTACAAACGCATCACGTCCTAAACCAGCGGTGCCATCGAGGATAGTTGGTGTTGCGCCTTTGTTTAGACCTGCTGCCTTAGCAATTGCCTGACCTTTACCACCACCGAACTTACGTCTGTGACCAACTGCCCCTCCGACTAAATCAACAAAGATAGCGCCAAGCTTCGGTTCATCGACTTTACGTAGCTCAAGTCGCTCGCTAGTCAATACCAAAGCGAAATCGCTGTTTTCATCATGAGATAAATTCCAGCGGGTCGCTAAGTCATTTAGATGATCGATTTGGGTAGCATCTTCGCAAATCAGTTGTAGTTGCAAGGTCGTCTCCAACAGACAGTAGTATTCAAAACAAAAGAGGCAACCAGTTTACCTGATTGCCTCAACAATACATATTAGCGGTGCAAACTATTAGTAGATCTGAAAGCTATTAGCACTGCAAACGATTAGCACTGCTAGTGCTAAAGAATACTCATCGTGCAGCTTGGTTCAATTAATCCAAGTACTCTAATGTTCGCTCTTTTTGTAACTCTTCAACAAGTTCAGCAAGTGGTTTAGGTCGGCCTATGATGTAACCCTGTGCGTAGTTCACACCAAGTTCGATCAGCTTGTCGATTATCTGGGTATTTTCAACAAACTCAGCCACTGTGTGTTTGCCCATCTGCTTAGCTAAATCATTGATCGAGCGAACCATCACATGGTCCATCTCGTTGACAGCAATATCACGCACAAACAAGCCATCGATCTTCACGATGTCGACCGGCAGTTTCTTTAAGTAACCAAACGAAGATAATCCAGAGCCAAAGTCATCCAGTGCAATCATACAGCCAAGCTCTTTGATTCGAGTAAAGAACTTGATCGCCTGCTTCATGTTACTCATCGCAGCCGTTTCGGTGATCTCTAAACAGATTTTATGGCACGGTATCGACGAGTCTCTCAAGCTCTCAATCAAGAATTCGACAAATTCTCGATTACCCATCGAATGACCAGACAAATTGATAGAGCACATTCCAAGTTCATCTATCACCTTTGGTCGATGTTCCAACCAAGCGAGCGTTTGGCTCACGACTCGGCGGTCAATCAAGTGCGCTATGTTATAGCGCTCTGAGGCTGGCATGAAAATCCCCGGAGAAATATATTCACCCTTGATGTTTTTGATCCGCACCAAGATTTCGAAGTGCATTTTCTCGCTGTCTTTATCTAAACCAAGGATACGTTGTGCAAACAGTTCTAAGCGATCATTAGCCAAGGCTTCATGTACAAGGCTAACGCACTCCATTTCCAAATGACGGCGACGGAGATCTTCGTCATCTAGATGATAAAGGTTATAGCGATTACGCCCTTCCTCTTTAGCAGCATGACAAGCAGCATCGGCCTGAGCGTGTACCATCTGTGGTGAGGCCGCAGTATGGTCAATCAATCGGATACCAATAGAGCTGGTAAGATTAAGGCGAATATCACCCCACAAGAATGGGTTCTCGCTCATCGTCGAAATAATACTGCGACACACATTCACCGCATCTCGCTCAGTGCAATCTTTCATTAATACTGCAAACTCATCGCCCCCCATACGCGCTAACACGGCATTGTATGGCAATACCTCTTCCAGCAGCTTGGCACTAAACATGATTGCAGCATCTCCCGCTTCATGCCCCGCAGTATCGTTCAACACCTTCAGTTGGTCTAAATCTAAGAACAACATCGCATGAGTTCGCATGTGGCTTTCAACTTCTTTCAGCGCCTTTTGCAGCTCTTGTTCAAAGTGGTTGCGGTTGAAGGTATCAGTCAATAAATCGTAACGCGCTTGATACTCTAACTTTTCAGAAAGCTCGTGGGTTTCGGTGATGTCCTCACCAACAATCAACAGTTGATCCGATTCCACCAGCGGACGGATATTTTCACGAATCCAGATGGTGCTGCCATCGGCATGACGATATTCGATATCACGACGCCACACGCCTCGAATTTTATGCTGTGGTTGCAGTAAGATATGACGTGGGATCATCGCGTTTTCATCGACATAAAACTCTCGTGGTCGATGTCCCAATAGCTGATCAAGTGGGTACCCCAGTAGTTCTTCAGCGAACTGGTTCACTTGTTGAATACGGTTATTGCCATCGAGCGTTATCATCATTACTGGTTGTTTGTCGTAATACAGCTTTAGATTGGCTTCACGTTGGAACAGTTTGTTTTCCGCGAGTTTACGTGAGGTGACATCACGCGCTTCAAACAAGAATTGATTATCATCCCCTTCACTGCCCGGCATTGGCTTTAATGAAACATCCAACACCATTGCCCCGCGATCACGACACCACACTTCCGCTTCAAATCGTAAAACCTGATGTTCCTCTCGAGAGATGAAATACTCCTTCAACACCTGCCTAGCCGAGTCTTCCCAGTGTTGGTGATGTTGAAGAGGTGTTCCCAATTTATAGCCTTGGTTATACAAAAGTTCATGCAACTTGCTGTTGCTCGACAGTAACACTCCGCCCTTATCGATAATTCCCATAAATTGCAGACTTTGATCGAATATCGACTCAAGAAGTAGTTGGCTCTGACGGCTTGTACGTTCACTTTTTTGAAGGCGATTAAGGTAGTACATCAAGGTGACGATCACACATAACATGCTTAAGAAAAGTAGGCCGATCGTACGAATTTCATCGTGATAACGAACCCAAAATGGCTTGGGTTTGTTTAAGAAAGTCACCGATGCTTCATTCTCTGCGCCTAGGTTCCAGCGAGAGATTTGTTGATAGTCGAGTTTAATTTCAGCAGCGCCGGGAACCACGGCGCGCAATGGAGCTGATGGGTTATCAAGTACTTCTAAAAGTATGCTTCCAGCCTCTCGACCTTGAATCTTTCCTCCTTGAATCACACCGCCAATAGCGCCATGCCCCAAGCCTAAATCGTTAACCATATAGATAGGTATTTGGCTTTTTTTATTTAATTCACGCCAATCTTCATTGCTAGTCACACGACCGTTGATGTCTCTAAAATAAACCCAGAATAACAAGCCATTACCCGGCTTTGCCTTTTGAGTAAATGCTATCAATTCTTGGTAAGTGTCTGGCGTGTAATGCTTCACAACACCTGACATCTCAGGGTTGTTTTCAAGAAAGATATCAATCTGGTTACGAACAGCCTCGCCAGTGACCGAGTGATCGGTTACCACATGAATTCTTTTTACCGACGTTTGAAGGCGCTTAATCAGTTCGATGTTGCTCGCCATATCGGTGTCTTCGGTTACGCCTGTCGCATTCAATCCTTCAATAATGTTTGGTGAAAAGTTGTTAATTCCCCCAAAAATCACTGGCGTACCCTTTAATTGCGGAGCCAATCGCTTCATTAGATTTAAAGCGTTGTTGTCACTCACGACAACGGCTGCAAAGTCTTCGTGCATCAATTTAGTTCTATAGAGTTGATACACGCGCTCCAAATATTCAGCATTTTGTGTGCGTTTACTATCGAGATATACGACTCGATAAGACAAGCGGGTTCGATCCAGCTCTTCTGCCAACCCTTTTTGGAAACTGTCTGTCCAAAAAAATCCTTGATGGTAAGAGTGAATAACCAACACATCTTTTGTTTGTGCTGAAGCGAAAAAACTCCAACACATCAAAATTAATAACAACGAAAATCGCACTGAATTCACCCTAACACTATAGTTGCTGCTAATATTATCACCCTTGGCTATGATGTGTACTCTAGCTAGTCTGATTTCATTCAATCTAAGGATTCTGCATGTCCACTACCACCGCTCGCCTGGATGACCTAGACCGTGCCATTCTAAAAACTTTAATGGAAGACGCGCGCACGCCTTATGCTGAAATGGCCAAGCAGTTCGATGTTAGCCCTGCGACAATTCACGTTCGAATAGAAAAAATGAGATCGGCTGACATTATTGAGCGTACAGAAGTGGTGGTAAACACTAAGAAGTTAGGTTACGACGTTTGTTGCTTTATTGGCATCAACCTCAATGCGGCCCGCGATTACCATTCAGCGATTGCCAAACTCAATGCTTTAGATGAGGTGGTTGAGGCCTACTACACCACCGGCGCCTACAATATTTTCGTCAAGTTGATGTGTAAATCGATAGAAGAGCTGCAATTTGTATTGATTGATAAGCTGCAAGCGATCGATGAAGTGCAATCAACAGAGACCTTGATTTCATTGCAGAACCCGATCAATCGTAACGTCAATCCATAACGCCTATTGGTCTTATTTAAGATGATATACAGACAAAAAAAGAGCCTCTAACTAGAGGCTCTTTTCGCTATTAGCTCGTAACAAAGCTAATTAACTCGCAATAAAGCTAAGCAACTACCGCAGTTACGGAAATGATAGCAATTACGCGTTGATTCCCGCATGACGCAGCATCGCGTCGATTTGTGGCTCACGACCGCGGAAGCGTTTAAACAGCTCCATCGGTTCTTCACTGCCACCCATCTCAAGGATGTTGTTCAGGAAGCGATTGCCCGTTTCAGTGTTGAAGATACCTTCTTCTTCAAATGCTGAGAACGCATCTGCCGATAGCACTTCTGCCCATAGGTAGCTGTAGTAACCTGCACTGTAGCCACCAGCAAAGATATGACCAAAGCTGTGTGAAAAACGGTTCCAATCTAGGCTTGGCAGTACTGACACCTTAGACTTCACATCCGCTAGTGTCTCAAGAACACGAGCACCGACTTCTGGGTCATATTCAGTGTGTAGAGTGAAATCGAACAAGCCAAGCTCAAGCTGGCGCAGGATAAACATTGCAGACTGGAAGTTCTTCGCTGCTAGCATTTTCTCTAGCATCTCTTTTGGTAACGCTTCACCTGTTTCGAAGTGACCAGAGATAAACGACAGCGCTTCTTCTTCCCAACACCAGTTCTCTAAGAACTGACTTGGCAATTCAACCGCGTCCCAAGGCACACCATTGATACCAGAAACCGCACCCGCTTCAACTTGCGTCAGCATGTGGTGGATACCGTGACCGAATTCGTGGAATAACGTCACCACTTCATCGTGAGTAAATAGCGCAGGCTTATCACCGACTGGCTTATTGAAGTTACACGTTAGATAAGCCACCGGCGTTTGTAGTTCGCCAGATTCAGTCATGCGACGACCACGACAGTCATCCATCCAAGCACCACCACGTTTGTGTTCACGGGCGTATAAATCTAAGTAGAAGCTCCCACGCAGTGTTCCAGTCGCATCAAAGATGTCAAAAAAGCGAACTGACTCATGCCAAGTGTCCACGCCTTCACGCTCTGTCACAGACATACCAAATACGCGATTCAACACCTCAAACAAACCTGAAACTACATTTGATTCAGGGAAATATGGACGAAGCTCTTCGTCAGAGATATCGAACAGGTCCTGTTTTTGCTTTTCGCTGTAATAAGCGATGTCCCACAGGTTTAGCTCAGAGACGCCAAACTCTTTCTCAGCAAACTGGCGCAGTTCTTCAACTTCGCGCTCACCTTGTGGTTTCGCTTTCACTGCTAGGTCGTTAAGGAAGCCAAGCACTTGATCCGGCGTTTCCGCCATTTTAGTCGACAGTGATTTTTCGCTGTACGTACTAAAACCAAGCATGCGAGCAATCTCGTGACGCAGCTTAAGTTGTTCTGTGATGATCTCAGTGTTGTCCCACTTGCCTGCATTTGGACCGCGATCTGAAGCGCGCGTTACGTAAGCTTCGTAAAGCTCTTTACGTAGTTCTTGGTTATCACAGTAGGTCATCACCGGTAGGTATGATGGGATATCAAGAGTCAGTAGGTAACCTTCCTGCTCTTTAGCTTCTGCCGCGGCTTGTGCTGCCGCCAGTGCTGATTCAGGCATACCGGCCAGTTCAGCGACGTCTGTGATCTGCTTGCTCCAACCCATGGTTGCATCAAGCACGTTATTTGAGAATTGAGAACCTAGCTCAGACTGGCGCTTGCTGATCTCACCGTAGCGATGCTGTTCGTCTGCGGGTAAGCCAATGCCTGATAATTCAAAATCACGCAGTGCGTCAGTGATGGTTTTTTGTTGAGCTTGGTTTAATGCCGAGAATGCTTCGCTCGCCTTGATCGCTTTATACGCTTCGAACAAACCTTTGTGTTGGCCGACCCACGTGCCGTACTCAGAAAGTACAGGCAGGCAGCTCTCATAAGCGTCACGCAGTTCGTCGCTGTTCATCACAGAATTCATATGGCTTACAGGTGACCAAATACGGCCTAAACGATCATCCACTTCATCAATTGGAGCAACGAGGTTGTCCCAGCTTGGTGAAGTATTACCTTCAAGTACTTGTTCTATCTTGTTGCGACACTCTTCAATCACTTGCTCAACCGCTGGCTTAACGTGCTCAGGTTTGATCTGTGAAAACGGAGGTAAGTCCGTGAAGGTTAATAGCGGATTAGACATATAAACATTCCTTTGGCTTTAGAGACTTTCGTCTTTTTTGTAATGAGGTCGTCTTACAGTCATCAGGCTCAGGGTCGCCCTAAAAAATCACCTGCGAATAGTTATTAGATAGTGCCCAACAAGGCAAATTTCAATAGTAGAACCAATAACTAACTGCATATTGCTAGCGACTGTTCCTGAATTGTTCGAGAATTTATGGTCCATTGGGGGTTATAATAGTCAAACTAACCCCACCTACACTAACCACACTCTAATTCGAGAGTGTTACGAGAGTTTAATTTGTTAAGTTATCGCCACAGCTTCCACGCGGGCAACCATGCCGACGTAGTAAAGCATATCGTACAGAGCCTTATTCTTAATTCTTTGAAACAAAAGGATAAGCCTTTTGTTTACCATGACACTCACTCTGGTGTAGGTCGTTACGACTTAACGCATGAATGGTCTGAAAAAACGGGCGAATACAAACAAGGTATTGCACGTCTATGGTCTGCAAGTGAAGCGGGGCAACAAGATCTTCCTGAAGACATTCAAAGCTACCTTGAGTCTATCTCTGCACTCAACAATGGCGAAAAACTGCGTTTCTACCCGGGCTCACCACGTGTTGCACGCGCGCACCTGCGTGACCAAGACCGCATGGTATTAACCGAACTTCACCCTGCAGACCACCCTCTGCTTGAGCAAGAGTTCCACCGCGATCGTCAGGTGTCTATCTACAAAGAAGATGGCTTCCAACGCCTAAAAGGCAGCCTGCCACCTAAAGAACGTCGTGGTTTGGTGCTTATCGACCCGCCTTATGAGCTGGCAAAAGAGTATCGAGATGTTGTGACTGCGATTGCTCAGAGCCATAAACGCTGGGCAACTGGTATCTACGCAATTTGGTACCCAGTGGTAAATCGCTGTGATATCGAAGATATGATCGAAGGACTTGAAGGCTTAGGCATCAACAAAATTCTACAAATCGAACTTGGCGTATCACCAGACACCAACGAGCGTGGCATGACAGCATCAGGCATGATTGTTATCAACCCACCTTGGAAGCTAGAAAGCCAAATGAACGAAATTCTTCCATTCTTGAAGGAAGCAATTGCGCCGGCGACCGGTCACTTCAAAGTAGAGTGGATCGTACCCGAGTAATCTCAAACTCGATGGCATAGTTTGAAGAATCTTCAATAGACTGTGACGTACACGAATAAATTTTAAACAGGGAGATTGAGTTCAACCAATCTGCCCTCAATATAATAATTAGACAATTTAAGAATCTATAGGACGTAGGTGTTCAGTGCGCTCACTGTACCCACAACCTTCAATAAATGGAGAAAGTAATGGCGACTCATTTTGATTACATCTGTATCGGCGGCGGTTCAGGCGGCATCGCATCAGCTAACCGCGCAGCAATGCACGGTGCAAAAGTTGCACTTATCGAAGCTCAAGACCTTGGTGGTACTTGTGTAAACGTTGGTTGTGTTCCTAAAAAGGTTATGTGGCACGGTGCTCAAGTTGCTGAAGCAATCAACCTATATTCAAAAGACTACGGCTTCGATGTTGACGTAAAAGGCTTCAACTGGGGCAAACTGGTTGAAAACCGTCAAGCGTACATTGGTCGTATCCACCAATCTTACGATCGCGTTTTGGGTAACAACAAAATAAACGTAATCAAAGGCTTTGCTAAGTTTGTTGACGAAAAGACCGTTGAAGTTAACGGCGAACACTACACCGCTGATCACATCCTGATCGCAGTGGGTGGTCGTCCAACCATTCCAAACATCCCTGGCGCAGAGCACGGTATCGACTCAAACGGTTTCTTCGATCTGATGGAGCAACCTAAACGTGTTGCTGTTATCGGCGCGGGCTACATCGCAGTAGAAATCGCAGGCGTACTAAGTGCACTTGGCACAGAAACACACCTGTTCTGTCGTAAAGAGTCTCCACTTCGTAGCTTCGACCCAATGATCGTTGAGACACTGGTTGAAGTAATGGAAGCGGAAGGCCCAACACTTCACACGCACTCAGTTCCTAAAGAAGTAGTGAGAGAAGCAGACGGCACACTGACTCTGCACCTTGAGAACGGCAACACTCAAAACGTTGACCACCTAATTTGGGCTATCGGCCGTCACCCAGCCACTGACGCTATCAACCTAGCATCAACGGGCGTTGCAACCAACGACCGTGGCTACATCAAAGTAGACGAGTTCCAAGCAACAAACGTTCCTGGTATCTACTGTGTTGGAGACATCATGGAAGGCGGCATCGAGCTAACACCTGTTGCGGTTAAAGCAGGTCGTCAACTTTCTGAGCGCCTATTCAACGGCCAAACAAACGCGAAGATGGACTACACGCTGGTTCCTACTGTTGTATTCAGCCACCCACCTATCGGCACCATTGGTCTAACGACTCAAGAAGCTGAAGAGCAATACGGCAAAGACAACATCAAGGTATACACGTCTGGCTTTACTGCAATGTACACCGCAGTCACTCAACACCGTCAACCTTGTAAGATGAAGCTAGTATGTGCTGGCGAAGAAGAGACTGTAGTTGGCCTACACGGCATCGGTTTCACTGTTGATGAAATGATTCAAGGCTTCGGCGTTGCAATGAAGATGGGCGCAACCAAAGCAGACTTCGACTCTGTTGTGGCGATTCACCCAACTGGCTCAGAAGAATTTGTTACCATGCGTTAATCAACGCTATTTGTTGATATCTCTTAAAAAGCAGGCCTTGTGCCTGCTTTTTTTATGTCCACTCTTGAACCTTACCCCTCAACTTCACGTAACACAGATACTGACCTATCTAGAACAGTAATGGAGTTTGTAATGAATCTACTAATTGAATCATTTGAAGGCGGGATCTACTTGGCTTACCAAATCATTGGCGAGCACAAGCAATTGATCAAAGACAACCACCAGCACCCAATGAAGTTTTTGAGCGTCAATCAGGCGCGTGACCACTTTAGTGACCAAGGTATAGCATCGGCGACGCTTATCCATAACAGCGCTTATGATGAAATGTGCGGCGAGCATTGTGGCAACACACAACCGTTCGAGATTGATTTGAAGTGGAGTTAAATCAACTTCAAATAAATCGTGATAAAAATTGAAAGGCTTGCATCGATGCAAGCTTTTCTTATTGGGAGTAACTTCTCTCTACACTCAAATCAACGCGATGTTCGTTGTTGCCTACGTTTGATGTTTTGCTCTTTGACAATAAAGTCGAACAGTGGAGCGAACAGGTTGGCGAACAAGATGGCTAGCATGATGCCCTCTGGATAAGCAGGATTAAGCACTCGAATACCTACCGTCATAACACCGATAAGAATCCCGTAAGCCCATTTACTGTTATTGGTGAAGGCTGCTGATACAGGGTCGGTCGCCATAAAGAACGTACCAAAGGCGACACCTCCCAAAACAAAATGCCAATAGAAGGGCATCGAAAACATAGAATTGGTTTCGGAACCGATCCAGTTCATCAAACTAGAAGTCACCACAAGGCCAATAATGACTCCAGCAACAATACGCCAAGAGGCAATATTCATAAAAATTAGAATCAAACCCGTCAGCATGATCAACAGTGAAGAAACCTCACCCATCGACCCCGGAATATTACCGATAAACGCATCCATCCAAGTTATCGCCTCGCCAGTCATATTGTTGATTAGCGAAGTACTGCCACCTTCATACCATTGACTCAAAGGAGTTGCGCCTGAATAGCCGTCAGCGGCCACCCATACTAAGCCTCCCGACATGTTGGCCGGATAGGCAAAGTAGAGAAACGCACGACCTGCGAGTGCGGGGTTGAGGAAATTGCGACCGGTTCCACCGAACAACTCTTTGGCGACAACAATACCAAAAGTTATCCCTAGAGCGGCTTGCCATAACGGAATGGTTGGCGGAAGGATTAAGGCAAAAAGAACCGAGCTAACAAAAAAGCCTTCGTTGACCTCGTGCTTGCGAACGACAGCGAACAACACCTCCCAGAAACCACCGACGACAAAAACCGTGGCGTAAACGGGTAAAAAATAAAGAGCACCGAGCAGCATCTGGCTACCCCAACCGCTTGCCATCAATGATTGTGCATCCCCAAATGCCCACGACAAGCGCCAACTACTCTCAATCAGAGAGGCGAGTTCATTCAATTGATAACTGGATGTTAGCGCCGAAACACTCTGATGCCCGACGTTGTACATTCCCCAGAACATGGCTGGGAAGGTCGCTAACCACACTAGAATCATGATGCGCTTGAGATCGATGCTATCTCTAACGTGGGTCAGGCCTCGGTTTACGGTGCCAGGCGTGTAAAATATCGTCGCGAACGCCTCGTACACTGGGTAGAGCTTTTCGTACTTACCTCCAGCCTCGAAGCGCGGAGCCACATCTTCTAAACGTTTTTTTAAACTCATAATCTCAATCACCTTATTGCTTGAGTTATGGTTTTCTACGCATCAACCGCTCAATTTGAACAACTTTTGCGATTTTTAATCAAGTTTGTATTGAGAAACAGATCAGAGTTCAAAAGCAAAATCGACGTTGAGAATGTTAGGATCCATAAACAACAAAGCCCCAGCAATCGCTGAGGCTTGTTTAGTGTTACTTCAGGTCTACTTACTTAACGCACATGACATTAAGTAATGAAGACCCTTTCAATTGGTTTACGTTGCCATTGGTAAACAGACCCTTCTTGCCTGCACCCCAATAAGGTAGATGCATTGGCCAGTTCTGTTTTTCCATGACCTTTGAGCCTAAGATGCTCTGCCACTGCTTTTCAGTCATCAGCTTCATGTTGACCTGATTACACACCAACTCAGCGCTACCGTAATCTAGACGACTCCATGGCTTACCTTGCTCCATGTAAAACTGTTGTTGATGGTCGAGAAGGTAAGGGATTGCATACTGGCTACCCGCAACATTTGCCGTCACACGGATTTCGATTTCCAGATCGTTATCTGAACTCGCGTTACCGCTTGGGAGAGCCTGAATGGCAGCAGCACTGGTTACCGCTGCCGTTTGAGTCGCTACCACAGGCTTCGCTGTCGTTTTCTTCGGTGCAGGCTTAGCTTCTACTTTTGGCTTTGTCGTAGCTTTAGGCTTAACTGCTTTTGGTTCAGCCGATTTTGCCACGATAGGTTGCGACGAGGTTTTAGACTTGTCGACCATTCGAATAAAAGCTTCGTTATAGCCAGACACCTTACGCACCTGAGCTAAGTCTTTTCTCGCATCAGAGAATGTAGAATAAGGCCCGATTAAGCAACGATAGTCTCCGCCTTCAGGCTTCATCCAAACGTTGGTCGAGATTTTTTCATACAAAGGCTTTGCTCGGCTCAATGACAACGGCTTATTCAGCAAGCCACATTGAACCCAAAACAGCTCGTTATCTGAATGACGTTTAGGCGCTTTACTGCCCCACACACCCTTACCGATCGGACAAGATTGTTCTAGCTGTGGTAATTGATTAGTGCTTGCCTGAGTAGCATCACATAGAACCGATTCTGCATTAACTTGGCTCGATACCAAGAGGGATACAGCGATCAGCCCCATACGATAATTTCTAATCACAGCACGACATACAGCATTCATTGTCAATTTCATAACCACCACTTAAACCCTTTCGGGCTAATTGTTACCGATTCTATGTCGATAAAACATGAATTCCATTTTAAGTATTATTGACCATATCAATAATCTATAGTTCCAGATTCATTAAGCAAAAAAAGAGCCGTAATTGCTTACGGCTCTTAGTTTAGTGATTTTTTTTGCTAAAAATCAAACCGAGCTATCACCCTTTATAAATTTTAGGGTTAAACACGTCACGTAACCAGTCGCCTAGTAGGTTGATAACTAGAACTAATGTTATCAAAAGCACACCTGGGAACGCTGTGATCCACCATGCTCCTGAGAAAATGTAGTTAAAGCCTGTACTAATCAGGGCACCTAGTGACGGTTGGTCTACCGGAAGACCTAAACCTAGGAAAGAAAGTGCCGCTTCTGACATGATGGCATTTGCCACCTGTACTGTAGAGATAACCAAAATTGGTGATAAACAGTTCGGTAGGATATGACGGAACATGATGCGAGGTGCTCTAAAGCCCATCACACGCGCCGCTTCTACATACTCTTTCTTCTTCTCTGCCAATACTGATGCACGAATAGTACGAGCATACTGCGGCCATTCGGCAATACCGATAATAACCACGAGCATCAAAACAGCATACTGTGCATAGAAGTCACTACCAAAACTTGCCTTGAATATAGCCGAGACAATGATCGCGACCATCATGGTCGAGAACGAAAGTTGGACATCAGCAAAACGCATCAGGAAGCTATCAATACGACCACCGAAGTAACCCGCAGATAGACCAATAACGATACCAAGTGTTAGTTGAAGGCCGACCGCAAGAAAGCCAATCGTCAATGAAAGGCGTGAGCCGTAAAGCATAGTCGATAGGATGTCACGACCTTGCTCATCAGTCCCCAATAGGAAACGTTCTTCTCCATCTTCCATCCAAGATGGTGGTAGCTCTGAATCCATGATGTCGATAGACGTCACGTCATATGGATCCATTGGCGCTAAAATCGGTGCTGCCAACGCCATAATTAGGAAAACGGAAAAGATTGCAAAGCTAAACATTGCGACTTTATCGCGTAAGAAATAATACAGAATGTCTGACTGCTTAAATCGCTCCCAACGAGACGGAGCTGTTGTTGTGTGTTCCATGATTATGCTCCTTTCCCTGTAATGTTCACAGTTGGGTTAATGATGCCGTATAACAGGTCAACAATAGTGTTCGTTACTACGAAGATCAGGCCAACAAAGATAACGTATGCAGTAATCAGTGGAGTATCCACACGGTTTATCGCTTCAAGGAATAAGAAGCCAGTACCCGGCCACTGGAATACAGTCTCGGTTAGGATGGTGTATGCCACCATAGTACCAATTTGAACGCCGCCTACCGTTAGTACAGGTAGCATGGTATTTTTCAAAGCGTGTTGGTAGTAGATCTTATTCAGTGCTAAGCCTTTTGCTTTACCGAACTTAATGTATTCAGAGCTCAGAACCTCTAACATCTCAGAGCGAACAAGACGAATAAACAACGGCAACATGATAGATGCCAGAGCAATACTAGGCAGAACTAAGTGTGCAAGGCCATCAAGCGTTAAGAAGCCAGACTCCCAACCAAACCAGTTCGCAGTGTCACCACGACCGAAAGATGGTAACCAACCCAGTTCGATAGAGAACACATACATCAGCATGATTGCGGTTAAGAACACCGGAACCGAAATACCGACACTACTGCCCGCCATAATCAGCTTGGTGAAGAAACTTTTTGGGTGTATTGCAGAATAAACGCCTAATGGGATCGACAGACAAACAATAATCAGAGATGCACCGAACACAAGTTCAAGCGTCGCGACCAATTTATCCAGAATCACGTCCACTGCTGGGCGTTTAAAGAAATATGAAGTACCAAGATCACCTTGTAGGGCTGCGCCTATAAAGCGAGTGTATTTTGTAATGAAGGGATCATTTAAGCCGAGATCATCACGCAGCGCTTGACGCTCCGATTCTGAAACAGATTGACCGACTAACTCACGTAACGGGTCGCCCAGGTTATCCTGAATGGCAAACGCCACCAAACTGATCACAAACATCACTATCAGTGCCTGAAACAGGCGCTTGACCAGAAACGTAACCATTCCTTGCCCCTTATCTATCCATGACTATCTAGTCGAAATCCGCGACTAGACAACAAAAAATTCAGTCTTAAAAAAGGTATTTAGCCAGACTGAAAGGAAGACTAAATACCGAAACTTAAATCTATATCTTAATAATATTGAGAGCCTGAAAGCTTCAGGCTCTCGATTCTAGCAAGCTAGATTATTTTACAACTAGGTCGCCGAAGTAAGGCATAACCATTGGGTTTACTATGTCTGCTGCACCTACGTTAGACTTCGCGCCCCACGCTTCACTTTGCCAATGAAGAGGTACAAACGCTGCGTCGTTGTAAAGTGTTGCTTCAACGCCTTTCAGCATTTCAGAACGCTTAACTGGGTCAGTTTCAGTGTTAGAAGCTTCTACAATCGCATCCATTTCTGGGTTTGAGTAGCCAGAACAGTTGTATTGACCACGGCCAGTTTCTTCGTTACGAGTCATAGTTAAGAACTCGCTGAAGTTAGCTGAATCTTCTGTATCTGAGTGCCAGCCGATCATCATCATGTCTGCTGAACATAAATCAAACTCAGGCCAGTACTGTGCTTTAGGCATAGTCTTAAGATCAACTTTGATACCAATCTTAGACAGCATTGCCGCAGACGCTTGCGCTACTTTCGCATCGTTCACGTAACGGTTGTTTGGTGCCATCATAGTTAGCGTAAAGCCATCTTCGTAACCCGCTTCCTTCATAAGCTCTTTCGCTTTTTTCAGGTCGTAACGAGGTACTAGCGCATCATCGTGACCCGCATAGCCTGTTGGGCTTTGCTGACCAGCCGCTGTTGCGAAACCTTTCATGATTTTCTTAACAATACCTTCATTGTTAATAGCATGAACGATTGCTTGACGAACGCGCACATCTTTCAGAGCTTCGTTGCTGTTTTGGTTCATTTGGAACGTAATGATACGAGTACCAGGCAGCGTTACTAGATCGATATTCTTAGCGTTTTTAACACGCTTGTGATCATTTGGCGCTACAGGGTGAATCATATCTACATCGCCAGAAAGAAGGGCAGCTACACGCGTTGCATCTTCTTTGATTGGCACAAGTGTTAGCTTGTCTACGTTACCTTTAGATTCTGTATCCCAGTAGTCATTAAAACGCTCGAACGTTACTTTAACGCCTTGTTCACGTTGAGTAACGATGAACGGGCCAGTACCTGAAACGTTAGTCGAAGCAAACGAGTTACCGTGCTTAACTAGCTCAGACTTGTCATTACCTTCGGCTGTTTGGCCAGAGTAAAACTTGCTGTCCATTGGGAAGATGTAAGTTGCTGTTTGTAGTACTAGTGGGTAAGCCGCTTTTGATACTAGTTCAACAGTATAGTCATCCACTTTTACCATTTTTTCGTATGGCGTGAAGATAGACTTAAAGTCTGGAGAAGCTTGTAGACGTTCAAAAGTCCACACAACATCATCAGCTGTCAGTTCGTTACCAGAGTGGAACTTTACACCTTTACGTAGGTTGAAACGGAAAGTCGTATCGTCAACACGCTCCCAGCTTGATGCTAGGCGGCCTTCAAAATCCATCTCTTGTGTGAAACGTACTAGAGGGTCAAACACCATGTGAGACATTTGTAGTGTGCCACCTGACAGCTGCTCGTGCGGATCAAGTGATACTGGGTCAGCTGCGTAGCCAACGGTAATATCTGCTGCTGCTGCACTAAAACTTAGGCCAGCTGCCATTAAAGCTACTACTAATTTGCTTTTCATGGTTTTCATTGCATAACTCCTTCATGCGGGAATCCAGATCCCTAGTTGTTGTATTTGCGTCTGTAATTATTTTTAGCAGGCTAAACTCCAACCCACTTATTTTTATACCGCGGCTTGTGCCACTGCTTTTTCTTCTCTTAATCCCGTAAATTCAGGCATCAAAGAAATTAGGTGTTTGCTGTATTCGTGTTGAGGCGATTGGAACAATTGCTCAGTTGGAGCAACCTCCAGCAGTGTCCCCATTTGCATCACGCCTACTCGGTCACACATTTGGCGAATAACCGGTAAATCGTGACTGATAAACAGCATCGTTAGATTCAGCTCATCTTGTAAATCTTTCAATAGATTAAGAATTTGCGCCTGAACCGACACATCCAGTGCCGATGTTGGCTCATCACAAATTAGAAGACGTGGACGAGTTGCCAAAGCGCGAGCAATAGAAATACGCTGACGTTGGCCACCTGAGAATTCGTGTGGGTATTTAACCCCAGCCATTAAACCTAAACCAACGTGCTCTAGCAGGTCGTTAACGATCTGACGAGTTTCATTTTCGTTGCGAGTTAACTTATGGAATCGGATAGGCTCAGCAATGATATCGAATATCTTCATTCGAGGGTTCATTGATGTATAAGGGTTTTGGAAAACCATCTGCATTTGACGACGCATTGGACGACGTTCTTTTTCAGATTTAAGTCCAGTAAGGTCAACGCCTTCAAACGTTACTTTTCCTGAGTTTGGCGCGTACAAACCAGCAATCACTCGAGCAATTGTTGATTTACCTGAGCCAGATTCACCAACAAGACCAAAAGTCTCACCTTCATGAACTTCAAAGCTTACGTTGTTTGACGCTTGAACATACTCACGACGACTCTCAAAAAATGAATCTTTCGTCGTAAAGCGTAGATTCACGTTTTCAACATTCAACAAAGGGCCAGTGTAATCACGATGATCTTGGCTTTGACCTAACCAGTGGTTTTTCACATCCAATGGTTCCATTTCTTGCGCGTCTTCTATGTAGCTCACAAGAGGGAAACGATCGAGCTTACGATCTGAACGAGGAACCGCAGAGATCAGGCTGTGTGTGTATGGGTGTTCAGGAGTGCCAAGTACTTTCGCCGTTGGGCCAAACTCAACCAAATCACCGCGATACATTACTGCTACACGATCCGTTACGTTGGATACTACGCCCATGTCGTGCGTAACCAACATGCAGCCTACGTTTTTCTTAATACATAGATCGCGAATCAAACCCAAAATCTGATCTTGGATAGAAACATCCAGTGCCGTTGTTGGTTCATCCGCGATGATAAGGTCAGGCTCACCGGCCAATGCGATCGCGATAACAACACGCTGACGCATGCCGCCAGAGAATTGGTGTGGGTACTGCTTTAAGCGATTTTCTGGTTGCGGGATACCGACTTGGTTCATCAAGTCTAAAGAGCGTTGGTAGGCTTCTTTATCCGACACCTTCATGTTGGCATGAATCGTTTCTTTTAACTGCTGTTCTACTGTGAATAGAGGGTTAAGAGAAGTCATTGGGTCTTGGAAGATAAATCCAATTTTTGAGCCGCGAACTGAACGCATCTGCTCAGGAGACAAACCTGAGATTTTCTCACCATCAAGAAATACCTCGCCGCTAGCAATGCGACCAGGGGGGCTCAGCAAATCGATCACAGCATTACCTACTGTTGATTTACCTGCACCAGACTCACCGACAACGCCAACAATCTCACCACGTTCAATATTGAATGAAAGAGATTTTACTGCTGCGTGTACTCCATGGCGAGATGGATATTCGATACGAAGATTTTTTACTTCTAAAAGTGACATTACCAGACCTCTACTGCTTTGGCAGCTTTCTGCCCTGTCTGCAAAATTGAATCCATTCTTACCAGAATATTGTTCTGATATTTTATACGGTTGACAATTTGGCAAATAATTCACAGAAAAGCAACAAAAATAGGATAAAAAGTCGACATTGAACGCTTAGCAAGCAAAAGCACCACATAACTATTCACCCAAAGAGCATATAGTAATAAAAATCAACATTCTACTCATGGTGATAAACACTCACAAACCCCTTACTACAACTTGCTTGTAGAGTTAAATCAATCGTTCAGAGCAGATCTCACTGCCAGTCACAAAAAACAAATAATTATTCTAAAAAACAATTAACATTATAGAAACAAACGCTGTTTTATTAAATTTAAACAAACAAAACAACTAGATACGACTTAATAACCAATACTTATCACTATTAAAATAAACCCTGTAAATACAAAATAGTAAAATGAGAGGTTTACTAAATCAGAGGAGATTTAGAGCTATTTGATGCGAAGAAAGCTGTTAAATACAGGCCTTAGCGAACAGATTTAGGGTTAGATTTCGCTTTTCGTAAGAATCTTTAGACCAAACCAATCAGTTTGTCGAATTATTGAGTGGTTATTTTATATAAAATTCGATATAGATCTGCTGATTTAATAAAGGAAAACCCTGTATACAGATCCAACAACCTTAGAAAGGCTAGCAATTCAGGCTTGGATGAAAGGGGAATTTGATTAATGTATTAGTAGGTAATCTGCGAAATAGATAGGTTTTCAACACTTAAATCAATCGTTGAAGAATGACTCGATCGGACTGGCAATCCAGCCCACGACCTTCTGGTCCCAAACTATCTAAATTCCAAATGTAAAAAAGCCCCAGTCTTTCGACTGTGGCTTCTTAATGTGGTCGGTGAAGAGAGATTCGGCGCGGCAGGGCTCCCTGCGGACTGGCGATCCAGCCCACGGCCCTCTGGTCTCAAATTATCTAAATTCCAGGCCTAAAAAAGCCCCGCCATTTCTGACGCGGACGGCTAGTTGAGGCTTCTTAAGTGATCGGTGAAGAGACATTCTTTGAACATCAGGCGAACCCCACTTAGGTTCCAATCTAGTGATCTACAGATGAAAAAAAGCTCATCATTTCTGATGAGCTTTCTTAAAGGTGGTCGGTGAAGAAGGATTTGATGCGACTGGGCTTCCAGCCCCGAATACACCATTATCTTTTCTCCAGATAGAAAAAAAGCTCATCATTTCTGATGAGCTTTCTTAAGGTGGTCGGTGAAGAGGGATTCGAACCCCCGACCCTCTGGTCCCAAACCAGATGCGCTACCAAGCTGCGCTATTCACCGAGACGTTTCGCTTGATTTCTCAAACAGGGAACTTCAAAGAAGTTACCAAAATTAATGGGGTGGCTAACGAGATTCGAACTCGCGACCACCGGAATCACAATCCAGGGCTCTACCAACTGAGCTATAGCCACCACTAATTTTTTATATAACCGCTAAAAGCGATTATTGAAATAGTGGTCGGTGAAGAGGGATTCGAACCCCCGACCCTCTGGTCCCAAACCAGATGCGCTACCAAGCTGCGCTATTCACCGACTTTTTTGTCTCGACTCTTGGGTATAATGAGTCAACACTGGAAGCCTAAGCTACCGTTTTATTCTGTAAAGAAAGAATGGGGTGGCTAACGAGATTCGAACTCGCGACCACCGGAATCACAATCCAGGGCTCTACCAACTGAGCTATAGCCACCATTGTTTCTTTTTTTGCCAATTCTCACTTACCGAAGTAAGAGACCGGATGGCGCGCCTGAAAGGATTCGAACCTTCGGCCTTTGGCTCCGGAGGCCAACGCTCTATCCAGCTGAGCTACAGGCGCATGCCCTGTCGGCGGAGTGGAATAATACGTATATCACCTAATGCCGTCTAGTACTTTTTTAACTTTTTTTTCTGTTTGGTCTCTTTTTCGACAGTTAATATGTGATAAACCCCTTATTTGAGTACTACAACCCGCCACAGCTTATAAGTTGTTGTTTATTGCAACAACTTATCGGGATATAATCACCCATTATTTACATTGGTTTAACAGTTGCTCTTTGCTGCTCAAACCAAAACACCCTTCCAACACTATAAATTGGTAAGCATGCACTTACCTTGGGAATGTAAAGTGAGTTTAATGGATATGTCTCGTCGAATTTTAAGCGTTGTCATCGCAGTTCTAACCTTTTCAACTGGCGCAATGGCTTCAGGCCTAAGCGAAGCAGAGCAAGATGCAATTGCTGAGCGCATCAAACCAGTTGGTCAAGTATACCTAATCGGCAGTGAGCCAGTAGTCGCTGAACCTACAGGCCCTCGTGATGGCGCAGCAGTTTACGGTACCTTTTGTATCGCTTGTCACGCATCTGGCGTAAGTGGCGCACCTAAAACTGGTGATGCTGGTGACTGGGGTCCTCGTATTGCTCAAGGTCGCGACATTCTAGCTAACCACGCAATCAACGGCTTTAATGCAATGCCAGCGAAAGGTTCATGTATGGACTGTTCAGACGACGAAATCAAAGATGCTATCGAGCACATGATTGCAGGTCTATAATTCAAAACACCAAATACAGAAAAGGTGACCTTAATGGTCTAATGCCGTTCACTTAAGAGTGAACGGCATTTTTGTTCTTAGCATACCGTTGTGGTCTGGGTTTAACTGTTCTAGGGAATGTCCTTTCCCTTCGCCCTTCAAGTATTAAGCTTTCAGCCATGTTGT